>NZ_WBKP01000012.1 GCF_009602465.1 Cumulibacter manganitolerans
GGGGTGGCGGGACACCGCCCGCGCTCGTTTCGCCGGCGCGCACGACAGCCCGCATGCCGATCCCGCCGAGCGTGCCGGCGTGCCGAACGGCGGCCACACCGCGCTCGGGGTGACGGGGAGGTCGCCGGCTGCGGCGCGGCTGCGGGAGGCGATGCTCCGCGCGAGCGGCCTGGGGCGTCCGGTGCTGGTCACCGGCGAGGAAGGCGCCGGACGTCGTCGTCTCGCCGGCACGCTGCTGGCCCGATGGTCACCGCAGCGACCGGTCGTCATCGACGGCACGGCGCCGGAATGGCTCCGCCGTCTCGACGCCGCGGTGGACGCCGGCGCACCGGTGCTGGTGACCGACCTGATCGCCTCCGATCCCGTCCCGCTCCGCGCAGCCGTCGCCCGAGCGCACCGGCAGCAGGTACCGCTGGTGGCGACGGCCGTCGACGCAGGTCGCCTCGCCGGCGTGTTCCCGTTCGGCATCGCCGTCCCACCGCTGCGCGAGCGGCGCGCCGACGTCCGCGACCTCACCGCCGAGCTGATCGCCAAGCTCGCGCCAGGGCGGTCGCTCGCGGCACACCCGCGCGCCCTGCTCACGCTCGAGGCGCATGCGTGGCCGGGCAACGTACGGGAGCTGCAGTACGTGCTGTCACTGGCGATCCAGGAGTGCATCGGCGAGGAGCTGCTCGAGCGGCATCTGCCGCTGAGCGGCACCGCGCGGGACCACGGGCTGACACCGATCGAGAGGGCCGAGCGGGACGCGATCGTCACGGCGCTCACCGAGCTCGGTGGCAACAAGGTCGCGGCGGCGGCCGCGCTCGGATTCGCCCGATCGACGCTCTACCGCAAGATGCGGGCGCTGCGCATCGACGACCGGGCGCCGTTCTAGAGCGGCCGCGGGCCGGACGTGCGGCATGCAGTGGGACCTGTGCCTCGCGAACGGAGTCGGGACACGCGAGCGGAGTCGGGACTCGGGATCGGGCTTGTGCCTCGGGACCGGACTCCAGACTCAGGGGCGGACTTGTGACCCGCGAGCGGACATGGGACTCGCGAGCGGACCGATCGGTCCGCTGCAGGGACACAACCCCGCTCGCCGGCCGTTGAGGGCGGCGTTCCCCGGCTGCCGAGCGCTCGCCAGCGGCGGACGAGCGGTCGCGTAGGGACGGTCCCGGACCATATGCTCGGGCTCCTGACGCCCGTCCACCATTGGAGGCCCCACCCATGACCGTGCAGACGATCTCCCCCGCCGGCTGGAAGCCCGCCCGCGGCTACTCGCACGCCGTCCGCGCCGGTGACCGCATCGCCGTCGCTGGACTCGTCGGATGCGACCCCGCCGTCGGGAGCGTTCCGGAAGGCGCCGACTTCGTCGCCCAGTGGAGCGCGATCTGGGACAACCTCTCGGCGCTGCTCGCCGGGGCGGGCAGCAGCCCCGGGCAGGTGTCGATGCTGCGGATCTACCTCACCGACCTCGACGCCTACCGGTCCGCCGGCCGCGCCCTCGGCGAGTCGTGGAAGAAGGCCTTCGGCGACCATCTGCCGGCGATCACCATGGTGGAGGTCACCGGTCTGCTCGACCCCAACGCGTTGCTCGAGGTGGACGCCGAGGCCGTGGTCTGATCTGCCGCGGGGCGGCCAAGCGCGGCGCGTCCGGTCAGCCGTCGACGAGTACGAGGCCGAGCGCGCCGGCCAGCGAGAGCAGCTCACGCCGTACGCCGTCCTCCAGCGCCCGGGACGGCGCCTCGTCGTAGTGCACCGCGTGCAGGTGCAGACGTCCGTCGAGGTGGTCCGCCTCGACGTCCACCTTGCCCACCAACCGGTCACCGTGCAGCACCGGCAACGCGAAGTAGCCCCACCTGCGCCGGGCGGCCGGCTTGTACATCTCGAGTGCGTAGTCGAACTCGAACAGCTCCGTCATCCGCTTGCGGTCGAAGACCAGCCGGTCGAGCGGCGAGAGCAGCGCCGTCCGCCCGCGGAAGGGGCCGGCATCCAGCAGCGCCGGGTCTGCGCGCCAGGTGCCGCGGACGCCGTCGACGGCGACCTGGACCCCCGTCGTGCCGACGTCCCACGGCTCGTCGGGTGCCTCCGCGGCCTTCGCGCGGGCGATGCCGAGCGCTCGCAGCCGGCGCTCGTTCCGAGCGGCAGCGGCCTGCGTCGCGGGGACTGCGGCGACGTCCGGGTAGATCCGCGACGCGAGGTCCCAATGCCGCTCGGCCCGCTCTCGGTGCGACACCGCCACCTCGCCGCGCGCCTCCAGCTGCTCGACGAGCATGGTGGTGTTCTTGCGGTTGTTCCAGCCCGAGGAGCGCCAGTCCACGTCGCAGCAGTCGGGGAGGTCGCGCACCGGCAGCGGGCCGTCGGTGCGGAGCACCTCGAGGATCTCCTCGGCGCATCCGCGGTTGAGGTCGTGCCACTCGGCCGTCGCCAGCCGCCAGTCCGAGGCGTCCGGCCCCGGCCACGCGGCCATGTCGGCGAGATACAACGCGATGTCCTCCGCGACTCTCAGCCAGCCGCGGAACTCGACGAGCCGCCGGTCGGTCTGCGCCGCGTCGAGCGCGGCGGCGTCGTACGCCGGTCCGAGCCGGCTGCACAGCACCAGCTCGACGTTGGGTGCGACGTACGCCGTTCCGTCGACCTTCGTCGCGGCGAGGTGCCGGACGACGTCCGTCAGCCCGGTCGGGCGGTTCGCGTCGAGCAGCTGGGCGCGGACGGCGATCCGCCGGGCGTCCTGCCGAGAGATGGTCCGTACCCCCATACCGCCATCCTGCCCGAGCGTTACGGCATGCCCAGCTGACGCGCGAGGACCGCGCCGAGCGCGGCGACGGCGACCACCGCTATGAACGGCGCCCTCAGTCTGATCGCCACGATCGCGAGGAAGACGCCGACCACCCGCGCGTCGACGACCAGCCGCTCACCCGTCCCGAACGTCTGGGTGGCGGCCAGCGCGGCGAGCAGGCCCACCGGCAGCAGCAACGCCACCCGGCGTACGGCCGCGGAGTCGAGGATCCGCTGCGGGATCGACATCCCGGCGTACTTCAGCGCGTAGCAGCCGACGCACGCGAGGAGCACCCCGAGCCACATCACCGACCGCCGCCGGGCGCGCCGTCGGGACCGTCGCTCTGCGGGACGTCGGTCGATCCGCCGCCGGGCGCGCCCTCGGGACCGTCGCTCTGCGGGACGTCGTGCGACCGGTCCCCGTGAGACCGGATCACCCCGTGCGCATCGTGCCCCGGCTCGCCCTCGGTCATCGGATCCGGGTCGGTCGCCGCGTGCGGGGTGCTCGGCGCGCCCACGCGGGCCAGCAGCGCGTAGCCGGCGACGGCCACGGCAGCCACGATCACCGGCAGCCCGGGCGGCACGAGCGGGACGACGCCGAGGGCGACGACCGCACCGACCGCCGCGGCGATCCACGCCTGCGCCGTCCGCAGCCGCGGCGCGAACAGGAACACGAAGGCGGCCGGGGCGACCGCGTCGAGCCCGAGGGCGCGCGGGTCCGGCAGCGCGCCCGCGGCCACCGCGCCGATCAGCGTCGAAGCGTTCCAGAAGACGAAGATGCCGATGCCGGTCGACCAGAAGGCGGTGAGCTGCAGCCGCTTCCCCGTCTCGCCCATCGCCATCGCCGTCGACTCGTCGATCACCAGCTGCGACGCAGCGAGCTTGCGGGCGCCGCGCACCCGCAGCAGCGGACCGACGGTCAGCCCGTACAGCATGTTGCGCGCGCCGAGCAGCGTCGCCGCGGCCGCGCCGGCGAGCGGCGAGCCGCCACCGGCGACGACCCCCACGAAGGCGAACTGGGAGCCGCCGGTGAACATCACCAGGGACAGGACGCAAGTCTGCAGGATGCTCAGGCCGGCTGCGACCCCGAGCGCGCCGAACGTCAGGCCGTAGGCACCCGTCGCCGCGCCCATCACCACGCCGTTGCGGACGACGCGTCGCCGCTCGGTGCGGTGGACGGAATCGGCGGCAGGCACGCTCGCACGGTACCGCCGCGCCCGGCGGGTGATGCGCGGTGCACGCGGCCGGGCCCGGGGTCGGCGCCGGGGCGACCGCCGCCGGCGCCCGGGAAGCGGGCATCGTCGTCCGAAGCGGGGAAACCAGCCCGCCTCGGCCCGCGAACCCCGCCCGGCCCTCCGCGTGGAGGCGTGACCGAATTGAGACGGTGACGTTGCGCATCGCGCTATTGACGATCCTTGTAGCGTCCCCCACAGTTCTCACAACTCGATCACGTCCGGCCGGTCGCCGTCCGACTCGCCCTCATCGACCAGGGAGCCACGCCCACATGAGTTCCACCCTCAAGCGACTGATCGTCGCGCTCATCGCGTCCACCCTCGCGGTCGCCGGCTGCTCGAGCAGCTCGAGCGGCGGTGGTTCGTCGGACAGCGGCAGCGGCACCAAGTTCGAGGGCGACAAGGTCACCCTCGGCCTCGTCGCCGAGCCTGCCAGCCTCGACTTCACGACCGCCGACGGCGCCGCGATCCCGCAGCTGCTGCTGGACAACGTCTACGAGACCCTGGTGAAGGTCGACGCGAAGGGCAAGTTCCGGCCCGCGCTCGCCAAGGAGTGGAAGATCAGCGACGACCGGCTGACCTACACCTTCACGCTGACCGACAAGGCCAAGTTCACCAACGGCAAGCCGTTCACCGCGGACGACGCGAAGTTCTCGATCGAGCGGGTCAAGACCGCGTGGACCACCAAGCTCGCGAAGCAGATGCAGGTCGTCGAGTCGGTGACCGCGAACAGCCCCACCGAGCTGGTGGTGAAGCTGGCGCACCCGTCCAACTCGTGGCTGTACTCCATGACTACCCGCATCGGCGCGATGTTCTCCAAGGACGGCGTCGCTGATCTGGCCAACTCCCCGATCGGCACCGGACCGTACAAGTTCACCGACTGGAAGCGCGGCGACCAGATCACCCTCGAGCGCAACGACGGCTACTGGGGCGACAAGCCGCACTTCAAGACCGTCGTCTGGAAGTACTTCAAGGACCCGACCTCGATGAACAACGCCCTCCTCGGCGGCACCATCGACGTGGTCACCACGGTCCAGGCGCCCGAAGCGCTCGACCAGTTCACCAGCGGACCGAAGGCCGCCGGCTTCCAGGTCATCGAGGGGACGACGAACGGTGAGGTCGTGCTGTCCTTCCACCAGACCCAGGGCCCGCTCGCGGACGTGAAGGTCCGCCAGGCGATCCGCTACGGCATCGACCACAAGAAGCTGCTGGAGAACTGCTGGGCGGGCAAGGGCAAGCTGATCGGCTCGATGGTCCCGCCGACCGACCCCTGGTACGAGGACCGCACCGGCGACTTCCCGTACGACCAGGCCAAGGCCAAGGAGCTGCTCGCGCAGTCCGGCCAGCAGAACACCACGCTGCGGCTGCGGATCCCGTCGCTGCCCTACGCGCAGGCGTGCGGGCCGGAGGTGCAGTCGCAGCTGTCGAAGATCGGCATCAACGTCGTCATCGACACCCTCGAGTTCCCCGCCGCCTGGGTCAAGACGGTCATGACCGACCAGGACTTCGACATGTCGATCGTGGCGCACGTCGAGCCGCGCGACCTGCCGGTGGTGTTCGGCAACCCGGCCTACTACACGTCGTACAACAACCCGAAGGTGCAGCAGCTCATCGCCGAGGCGGACGCCGGCTCGGAGCAGGACCAGATCAGCAAGATGAAGGAGGCGGCGAAGATCATCTCGCAGGACGCCGCGGCCGACTTCCTGTTCCTGCTGCCCAACCTCATCGTCGCCAAGGACGGCATCAAGGGGCTGCCCAAGAACGCCATCGGCGAGTCGCTGCGGGTCGCGGACCTCACCGCATAGCCGCTCCTCCCCGGATGCGGTGGGTATTACCCCGCTACAGCGCGAACAGCGGGGCGGAAGCCACCGCATCCGGGCAGAGCGGGGCGAAAGCCACCGCATGCGGCGCGGGAACCGCGCATAACCCGCGGCGGCACCGCGCTACTCGGCGGCGGCGGCGGGCTACTCGGCGGCGTCGTCGGCTGCGGCGGCGTCCTCGTCGGTGCCGCGGCGTCGGCGGTCCACGATGCGGCGCACCGGGGTCGCGCCCCAGTAGATGCGGTCCGGCAGGATCCAGCCGCGCCAGCGCGCCAGCAGCGTGATCGCCGCGCCGACGACGCTGGCCACGGGCGTCGCGATGCTCGGGTGGATGACGACGCTCAACGCGGCGAGCGTGCCGCCGGCCGCGAGCGCGGCCGTCGCGTAGAGGGTGTTCCCGCCCAGCACCGTCGGGATCTTGCCGAGCGCGATGTCGCGCACCGCGCCGCCGCCGACCGCGGTGATCGCGCCGAGCAACACGGACGGGACGACGCCCAGCCCGTGCGACAGCGCGCGTTGGGTGCCGACCGCGGCCCAGGTGCCGAGCGCGAGCGCGTCGACCCACGGGAAGATCCGATCCCACCACTTGGTGCCCTCGAACGTGATCAGGAAGGCGAGGCCGGCACCGACCAGCGCGGTGCCGAGATACCACGGGTCGGTGAGCGCGACCGGCGGCCCGGCCTGGATCAGGACGTCGCGCAGCATGCCGCCGCCGAGGCCGGAGAGCACCGCGAGTACGGCGAAGCCGACCGGGTCGAGACGGTGCTGCCGGGCCACCGCACCGCCCAGGAGCGCGTTGGCGAGCACGCCCGTCAGGTCGAGGACGTTGACGACCTGCGACAGCACCTGCGTCTCCATGCGCCCTCCGTTCCGACCGTCAGAGAGTACCGAGCGGGCGGTGAGGATCGGGCGGGTCCGCGTGACGAGCGCACAATCGCCGTCGGGCAGAGTAGGCGGCATGGATGTCTACGAGGCGATCGCGAGACGTCGCGACGTGCGGGCCGAGTTCACCGGCGAGCCGGTGGCGGACGACGTGCTGCTGCGGATGCTCGCCGCCGCCCATCGGGCGCCGAGCGTCGGACTGAGCAGCCCGTGGGACTTCGTCGTGGTCCGCGACCCGCAGCGGCTCGCCGCGATGGCGCAGCACGTCGCCGAGGCGCGGCAGCGGTTCGCCGACTCGCTGCCGGCGGATCGCCGCGAGACCTTCGACCCGATCAAGATCGAGGGCATCTGCGAGAGCGGCACCGGCGTCGTCGTCAGCTACGACCACTCCCGCGGCGGCGCGCACGTCCTCGGCCGGCACACGATCGCCGACACCGGCCTGCTGTCGGTGGCGCTGGCGATCGAGAACCTCTGGCTCGCCGGGGTCGCCGAGGGCGTCGGTGTCGGGTGGGTGTCGTTCTACGACGAGGACTTCCTCGCAGGGCTCGTCGGGCTGCCGGACGGCGTGCGCCCGGTGGCCTGGCTGTGCGTCGGCCCGGTGCATCACCTGGAGGAGACCCCCGACCTCGAACGCTTCGGTTGGCGCGGACGGCGACCGTTGGAGCAGGCGATCCACCACGAGACCTGGGGGTCTGTGGACGCCGTCCGGCCGCGCTAGTGCCGGACGCCGGGTGGCCCGGGCAGGCAGCCGGTGTCGCCACGGACCGGCGTAGCCTCGTCCCGTGAGCCAGTCCCCAATGGTGCCGCCGGCCGCCCCGCCCGCCGGCCATCCGGCGCTCGAGATCGAGCACCTCGGGCTCGCCGACGGCCGCCGCATCGACTACCAGTGGGCCTGGGACTACCAGCGGGAGGTGCACGCCCGGGTCGCCACCGGCGAGCTGCCCGCCCGGGTGCTGCTGCTCGAGCACGAACCGGTGTACACCGCCGGACGCCAGACCCTCCCCGAGGAGCGCCCGTTCGACGGCACGCCGGTCATCGACGTCGACCGCGGCGGGAAGATCACCTGGCACGGTCCGGGACAGCTCGTCGGCTACCCGATCGTCCGGCTGCCCTCGCGCGTCGGCGTCGTCGACCACGTCCGGCGCATGGAGCAGGCGGTCATCGACCTGCTGGCCGAGCTCGGCATCGCCGCCGGCCGCGTGGAGGGGCGCACCGGTGTCTGGCTGCCCGCCGTCCCGTCTCGTCCGGTGACCACGAGCGCCGCCGGGATCTGGGACGCCGACCCGGCCCGCGCCGAGCGCCCCGCGCCGGACGCCGCCGCCCGGCTGATCCCGGACGGCCGGCCCGCGCCCGCGGTCGACTCCGCTCCGGACCACCGCGCCGTCCCGGCCGCGGCACCGTCAGCCGCCCCGGTGCCGCCGTCGCTGCGCAATGTGATCGCCGCTCCGGCGCGGCCCGAGCGCAAGATCTGCGCGATCGGCATCCGGGTCGCCCGGCGTACGACGATGCACGGCTTCGCCGTCAACGTCACCAACTCGACCGCAGCCTTCGAGAACATCATCCCGTGCGGCATCAGCGACGCCGGCGTCACCTCGATCGCCGCCGAGCTCGGCGCGGCGCCCTCGCTGCCCGAGCTGGCGGCGCAGCTGACGCCGCACCTGCGCCGGTGCCTGGACTACGAGATCCCGCTGTCGGACGTCGTACGACGCGGATAGCGCGCTCCGACGGATCCGCCGTCCGGGAGTACCCTGGCCGCGTGACTGTCGCACCCGAAGGACGCCGCCTGCTGCGGGTCGAGGCCAAGAACGCGCAGAGCCCGATCGAGCGCAAGCCGGCGTGGATCAAGACGCGCGCCAAGATGGGCCCGGAGTACCGCGAGCTGCAGTCGCTGGTGAAGTCCGAGGGGCTGCACACCGTCTGCCAGGAGGCCGGCTGCCCGAACATCTTCGAGTGCTGGGAGGACCGCGAGGCGACGTTCCTCATCGGCGGCGACGCGTGCACGCGGCGCTGCGACTTCTGCCAGATCGAGTCGGCCAAGCCGACGTCGTACGACACCGGGGAGCCGCTGCGCGTCGCCGAGTCGGTGCGCACGATGGGGCTGCGTTACGCCACCGTGACCGGCGTCTGCCGCGACGACCTGCCCGACGAGGGCGCCTGGCTGTACGCCGAGACGATCCGGCAGATCCACGCGCTCAACCCCGGCACCGGCGTCGAGATGCTGGCGCCGGACTTCTCCGGCAAGCCCGAGCTGCTCGGGCAGCTGTTCGACGCGCGCCCCGAGGTGTTCGCGCACAACGTGGAGACGGTGCCGCGGATCTTCCGGCGGATCCGTCCCGGGTTTCGCTACGAGCGCTCGCTCGACGTCCTCACCCAGGCGCGGGACGCCGGGCTGGTCACGAAGTCCAACCTGATCCTCGGCATGGGCGAGACCCGCGACGAGGTCGGCGAGGCGCTGCGCCAGCTGCACGATGCCGGCTGCGACCTGGTCACCATCACGCAGTACCTGCGCCCGAACATCCGGCTGCTGCCGGTCGACCGGTGGGTCAAGCCCGAGGAGTTCGTCGAGCTGGCCGATGAGGCCCGCGCGATCGGGTTCGCCGGCGTGATGTCCGGGCCGCTGGTGCGGTCGTCGTACCGCGCCGGCCGGCTCTACCAGCAGGCCCTCGACGCGCGCGCGGCCCGCCCCGCGTGACCCAGCGGACGGCGAGCGGACGCCGACGCGCGAAAACCGCGTTGCGATGTCCGCCGCCGGATGCGACGGTGGAGCGATGAGCACCGAAAGCACCCAGGACCACTCCGGCGCGCCCGAGGACATCAAGGCCAAGTTCCGGGAGGCGCTGGAGAAGAAGCACCAGCGCAACCATCGGCACGAGGACGAGGCCGGCGCGCACGGCGACTCCAAGGCGCACGGCGAGCACCGGCGCTCCGGCAACGACAAGACGTTCCGCCGCAAGTCCGGCTGACGCGGCCGCGGCGTCCCGCCGCAAACCCGGCCGACGCGGCGGAGCCGCCTGCTCGGGCTGCGCGACCGAGCCGTCGCGGCGTCCCGCCCGGTAGCGACCCGTTCGGTACTGTTGCGCCCATGGCCGTGAAGATCCTGACGCGCGTCGGCATCTTCCTGCTCACGCTGATCGTCGCGTCGCTCGTCGTCTTCGCGTTCATGAACCTGCTGCCGGGCGACCCGGCCCGCACCGCGCTCGGGCTCAACGCCGACGACGCGTCGGTGGCCGCGCTGCGCGAGCGCTTCGGGCTCGACCGGCCGTGGCCCGTCCGGTACTTCGAATGGGTGGGCGGCATGCTGCACGGCGACTTCGGGCGTGCCTGGATCGGCGACTTCGACCTCACTCCCCAGATCTGGGAGAAGCTCTCGCGCACCCTCATCCTGGTGGTCTGCGGCATGATCGTCGCCCTGGTCGTCGCGGTGCCGTTCGGCGTGGTGATGGCCGTGCGCCACCGCCGGCCCAGCGGCGTCGCACTCTCGGTGCTCTCCCAGGTCGGCGTCGCGATCCCCGCCTTCGTGCTCGGCCTGATCTTCATCAACTACCTCGCCCTGCACCTGGACTGGTTCAAGGTCGGCGGGTACACCGCGCCGCAGGACGACTTCGTGCTGTTCCTGCGCCAGATCACCCTGCCGGCCCTCTCGCTCGGGCTCGTGCAAGGCGCGGTCCTCAGCCGGTACGTGCGTTCGGCGATGCTCGACGTCCTCGGCACCGACTACCTGCGGACCGCCCGGGCCAAGGGCCTCACGCCGTACCGCGCGATCATCCGGCACGGGCTGCGCAACGCGTCCATCCCGGTGGTCACCGTCCTCGGGCTGCAGCTGGCCACCCTGCTGGTCGGCGCCGTGGTCGTCGAACGGGTCTTCGTGATCCCGGGCCTGGGCGACATGCTGCTCAACGAGGTGGCCAACCGCGACCTCATCGGCGTGCAGTCGATCGTGATGGTGCTGGTCTTCATCACGCTGTTCATCACCCTCGTCGTCGAGCTGCTGTACGTCGTCCTCGACCCGCGCCTGCGGAGCAACCGGTGACCGCGCCGGCGCCGGCCGCGACGCGGCGCGGCCGGGGACGCAACCTGAACCTGATCATCGGTGGCGTGCTCGTCGGGCTCATCGTGCTGGTAGGGCTGGTGTCGGTGTTCTGGACGCCGTACCCGCCGAACCTCAACTCGGTCGCGCCGAAGTACTCCCCGTTCTCCGGCGACCACCTGCTCGGCGGCGACGTGTACGGGCGGGACGTCCTGAGCCGGATCATGGTCGGCGCTCGCACGACCCTGCTCGTCGGGGTCGTCGCGGTCGGCATCGCGGCCTGCGTCGGCGTCCCGCTGGGCATCTGGGCGGCGATGACGCCCCGCCGCTGGGTCAGCGAGCTGGTGATGCGCGGCAACGACCTGCTGCTGGCGTTCCCCGCGCTGCTGCTGGCGATCATGCTCAAGTCGATCTACGGCGCGTCGACGCTCATCGCGATGGTCGCGATCGGCATCGCGACGATCCCGTCGTTCGCGCGCGTCTCCCGCGCCGGCACCCTGCAGGTGATGCAGACCGACTTCGTGATGGCCGCGCGCGCCGCCGGGCACGGCTCGTGGGCGATCGCCGTACGGCACGTGCTGCGCAACGTCGCGAGCGTCATCATCGTCCAGGCGTCCGTCGCGTTCGCGATCGCGATCCTCGCCGAGGCCGGCCTGTCGTTCCTCGGGCTGGGCACCCCGCCGCCCAACGCGACGTGGGGCACGATGCTGTTCGACTCGCAGGCGGTGCTCTACAAGGCGCTGCGGCTCGGCTTCGTCCCCGGGTTCGCGATCGCGCTCGCGGTCATCGGGTTCAACCTGCTCGGCGACGGGCTGCGCGACCGGCTCGACGTCACCCTCTCGGAGGCGCGATGAGCACCCCTCGGCCCCCACACGGCACGTCGGACGACGCCGCGCCGCGCGTGGGCACCGCTGCGGTCCCGCCCGCGGCGGGACGGCGCGTCCTGGAGGTCACCGACCTCTGCATCGACGCGGCCAACTTCCGGCTGCTCGACGGGGTGTCGTTCACCATCGACGGCGACGAGCGAGTGGGCCTCATCGGCGAGTCGGGATCGGGAAAGTCGCTCACCTCGCTGTCGATCATCGGCGTGCTCCCGGACAACCTGACCGCCTCCGGCTCGGTCGACCTCGCCGGCACCGAGCTGATCGGGCGTCGCGAGCGCGACCTCGCCCGGCTGCGCGGCAAGGACGTCGCGATGGTGTTCCAGGAACCGATGACCGCGCTCAACCCCACGATGAAGATCGGCACCCAGATCGCCGAGGCGATGCTGCTGCACGGCACCCGGGCCTCGAAGAAGGACGCCGTCCGCGAGGCCGTCGGGCTGCTCGAGCAGGTCGGGCTGCCCGACCCCCAGGAGTCGGCCGAGAAGTACCCGCACCAGCTCTCCGGCGGCCAGCGGCAGCGCGTGGTGATCGCCATCGCGCTGGCCAACGACCCGGCACTGCTGATCTGCGACGAGCCGACGACCGCGCTCGACGTGACGGTCCAGGCGCAGGTGCTCGACCTGATCCGCACCGAGGTCGACGAGCACAACGCCGCGCTGCTGTTCATCACCCACGACCTCGCCGTCGTCGCGCTGATGTGCCACCGCGTGCTGGTGATGTACGGCGGACGGGTCGTCGAGGCGGGCCGCGTGCACGAGGTCTTCCAGGCCCCCCGCCACCCGTACACCGCCGGGCTGCTGGCGTCGTCCGACCTCGACCGGGTGGACGCCGACGGCAACCTGCCCACCATCCCCGGATCGGTCCCGCCCGCCGGCCGGTTCCCCGACGGCTGCGTCTTCCGCAACCGGTGCGATCGGGCGACCGCCGAGTGCGCCGCCGTACCGCCCTGGACCACCCGCGACGGAGCCGCGACGGACGTCGCCAGCGGCAACAGCGGGTACGCCTGCTTCCATCCGATCGGAGGGTCCTTATGACGGCCCGGACCTCCTCGACGGCACGGGGACCGCGCCCCGGCCGCTCCCGGACGCGGTGGCTTCCGCCCCGCTCTTCCCGGACGCGGTGGCTTCTGCCCCGCTATCGAGCATGTAGCGGGGCACAACCCACCGCGAGCGTGGGGACTCCGGCGTGAGGGCGGACGATGGCGGGCGCGAGCCGATGATCAGCGTGCGCGACCTGACGCGGTCCTACCCGCGGCGGCGAACCTCCCTGCTCGGCAAGCCCGGGCACACCCTCGGCCTCGACGGTGTCGGCTTCGACGTCGCCGCCGGCGAGCGGTTCGCCATCGTCGGGGAGTCCGGCTCGGGCAAGTCCACGCTGCTGCGGATCCTCGCCGGGCTCGACCAGCCGACGTCCGGCAGCGTCTCGGTCGCCGGTATCGACCTCACCCGGCACGGCAAGCACGTGCGGGCGCTGCGCCGGAAGCTGCAGATGGTCTTCCAGGACCCGATGAGCTCGCTCGACCCGCGGATGCGGGTGCGCGACATCGTCGCCGAGCCGCTCGTCGCACAGCGCATCAAGCACTCGCGCGCCGACATCGAGCAGCTGCTGCAGGACGTCGGGATCAATCCCGAGAGCGCCGACCGCTACCCGCACCAGTTCTCCGGGGGCCAGCGGCAGCGGATCTCGATCGCCCGCGCGCTGGCGCCGAACCCCAGCATCCTGATCGCCGACGAGCCGGTCTCCGCGCTCGACGTGTCGGTGCGCGCCCAGGTGCTCAACCTCATCAACACGCTGGTCCGCGAGCGCGAGCTCACCCTGGTGTTCGTCTCCCACGACCTGTCGGTGGTGCGGCACCTGTGCCAGCGGATCGCCGTCCTCAAGGACGGCAGGCTCATCGAGATCGGGGACACGGCGCAGGTGTACGACGACCCGCAGACGGAGTACACCAAGCGACTCGTGGCGGCGATCCCGACGCTCGCCAAGGCGCTGTCCGGCGCCGGCACCGGCGACCTGCTGACCTGAGGCGCTCCGACAGGACGTCGCCGATTCGGGGCCCTGTCCATCCGGGGTGGACAGGGCCCGTCCTGCGTGACGTTCTCCGGAGGTCTCCCCGCCGAAGCGGGCTGCTCCTGGCTACAGCGAGCGGGCGACGAGCTCCTTCATGATCTCGTTGGTGCCGCCGTAGATCTTCTGCACGCGGGCGTCGGCGTACATCCGGGCGATCGGGTACTCCCACATGAAGCCGTAGCCGCCGAACAGCTGCAGGCACCGGTCGACGACCTTGTTCTGCATGTCGGTGCTGAAGAACTTGGCCATGGAGGCGCCGGCCGTGTCGAGCTCGCCGCGCAGGTGCCGCTCGATGCAGTTGTCGACCATGGTGCGGGTGGCGAAGGCGTCGGCGACGCACTCGGCCAGCACGAACCGGGTGTTCTGCTGCTCGAGCAGCGTCTTGCCGAACGCCTTGCGCTGCTTGGCGTAGTCGATGGCCAGCCGGACGGCGGCCTCGCACGCGACCGCGGCACCGACCGCGATGGTCAGCCGCTCCTGCGGGAGGGCGCCCATCAGGTGCCGCATCCCGTAGCCCTCCTCGCCGCCGAGGATGTTGGCCGCGGGGACCCGCATGTCCTCGAAGAACAGCTCGCGGGTGTCCTGGCCGTGGGTGCCGAGCTTCTTCAGGGCGCGGCCGCGCTGGTAGCCCGGCAGGTCCTGCGTCTCGGCGACCAGCAGCGACAGGCCCTTGCCGCCAGGCTGGTCGCCGGTGCGGACGACGAGCACCATGAGGTCGGCGTGCGTGCCGTTGGAGATGAACGTCTTGGCGCCGTTGACGACGTACTCGTCACCGTCGCGGACGGCGCGGGTGGCGATCGCCTGCAGGTCCGATCCGGTGCCCGGCTCGGTCATCGCGATGCCGCACACGTACTCGCCCGACGCGAGCTTGGGCAGCCAGTTGCGCTTCTGCTCCTCGGTGCCGTACGAGGCGAAATAATGCGCGACGATCGTCGAGTGCACCGAGTTGGCCCACGCGGTGTCGTACACGTAGCCCTGCTCCTCGATGATCACCGCCTCGTGCGCGAAGGTGCCACCGCCGCCGCCGTACTCCTCGGGGATGCTGATGCACAGCAGGCCCTGCTCCCCCGCCTTGCGCCAGAAGTCGCGGTCGACCTGCTGCTGCTCGTCCCACCGCTCCTCGTGCGGGACCATCTCGCGCTCGAGGAAGGTGCGGGTCATCGCGCGGAGATCGGCCAGCTCCTCGGTCATCCAGGGCTTGGTGTACTCGTCCAGAATCATGCGGTCGTTCCTTCGTGTGTGGGCGGCTACTTGCCGGTGAACTCGGGCCGGCGCTTCTCCAGGAACGCCGCCTGCCCCTCGTGGCAGTCGTCGGAGGCGAGGGCGATCTTGAAGTTCCGCCGTTCGTACTCGAGGCCGGTGGCCAGCGGGACGTCGACGGAGGCGAGGGCGGCGTCCTTCGCGAGACCGACCGCGAGCGGCGAGTTGCCCGCGATCGTCGCGGCGATCCGCTTCGCCGCCTCCAGCGCACCGCCGCTCTCGGCCAGATCGCTGACCAGCCCGGCCCGTTCGGCGTCCTCTCCGGAGATCGGCTCGCCGGTCAGCAGCATCCGCATCGCCTTGGCCTTGCCGACGGCGGTGATCAGCCGCTGGGTGCCGCCGGCGCCGGGAATCACGCCCAGCTTGACCTCGGGGACGCCGATCTTCGCGTCGCGGGCCGCCACGACGATGTCGCACGCCAGCGCGAGCTCGCAGCCACCGCCCAGCGCGAGCCCCTCGACCGCCGCGATGACGGGGATCCGCAGCGCCGCGAGGGACTGCCACATGCTCAGGGTGTCCGATTGCGCGGACTCCATCACCGGGGACTCGCGCAGGCCCTCGAAGCCGGTGATGTCGGCTCCGGCGCAGAACGCACCTCCGGCCCCGGTGACGACGACGGCGCGGGCCCCGTCGCGCCGGGCCCGCGCGAATGCGTCGGCCAGGCCGGCGCTCACCGCGGGGTTCATCGCGTTCTTGCGCTCGGGCCGGTCGATGGTGACGACGGCGACCGCGTCGTCGAGCTCGTAGCGGACCTGCTCGGTCATCCTGCTCCTCGGCTGGGGGTGGGACGGCGGCCGGCTACTCGCCGGCGCCTCGGTAGCGATCGCCGTACGTCGCGCGCATCCGCTTCTTGTCGAGCTTGCCGACGCTGGTGCGCGGCAGCTCTTCGACGATCTCGATGTGGTCCGGCAGCTGCCACTTGGCGAAGCTCTTCGACAGCAGCTCGTGCACCTCCTCGAGCGTGACCGGGTCGGCGGGGTCGGTGACCACGACCGGCAGCGGACGCTCCTGCCACTGCGGGTGCGGGACGCCCACGACGCCGGCGTCCTTGATCTTCGGGTGGCTGATCAGCAGGTTCTCCATGTCGATGGAGGAGATCCACTCGCCGCCGCTCTTGACGACGTCCTTGATGCGGTCGGTGAGCTTCAGGTAGCCGGTCGGGTAGATCTTCCCGACGTCGCCGGAGCGCCAGTAGCCGTCCATGAACCGCGCGGCCGCCTCCTCCGGCGACTCCTCGAGCCGGTAGTAGCTGCTGATGATCCACGGCCCGCGCAGCAGGACCTCGCCCTGCGCCTCGCCGTCGAACGGCAGGTCGTTGCCGTCGGCGTCCACCAGCCGGAAGTCGACCCCGTTGAGCATGAGCCCCTGGTTGCGCTTGAGGTCCCACCGCTGGTCGTCGTCGAAGGCGTCGCCCAGCGTCGCCTTGACGCCGACGTTGGTGGCGACCATCGGGGTGGTCTCGGTCGCGCCGTACGCGTGGATGACGTCGGCGCCGGTGATCTCCTTGAAGTCCCGCATCAGCGACACCGGTGGCTCGGTCGCGCCGGACAGCAGCCGCGCCCGGCTGAAGTCGGGCTTCTCGTCCAGGGTCTTGATGTAGTTCATCATCGGCTGGAAGATCGCCGGCGCGCCGTTGGCGACGGTCACCTGCTCGTTGATCATGGCGTCGACGAGCACCGAGGTGTCGTCGGCCGTGTACCGGCCCGGAAGCACGACCTTGGCGGCGGCCAGCACGCTGGAGTGCACCAGTCCCCAGCAGTTGCCGTGGAACATCGGCGTGATCAGGCAGACGCTGTCCTCGGCGCTCATCCCGAGGTTGGTGGCCTGGCTCATGGTGTGCAGGTACATGCCGCGGTGCGAGTAGTAGACGCCCTTGGGCCGACCAGTCGTGCCGGTCGTGTAGCAGGCGCCGTACGCGGAGGTCTCGTCGATCATCGGCCAGTCGTACGTCGTGGGCTGCTGCGCGAGCAGGTCGTCGAGGTGCCGGACGTTCGGCAGCGTCGTGGAGAGGTCGCCCAGCGGCTTGTCGCTCATCACGATCCAGCCCTCGACGCCGGGCGCGTGCGGCGCGAGCTGCTCGGCGAGCGGAAGCAGCGACTCGTCGACGAGCACGAACCGGGCACCGGAGTGCGTCGTGACGTAGCCGAGGTCCTCGGTGCCCAGGCGCAGGTTCATCTGCAGCAGCACCGCGCCGACGGCGGGGATCGACCAGTAGAGCTCGAAGAACCGCCGGCTGTTCCAGTCGAGCACGCCGATGACGTCACCGGGGCGCACGCCGATCGCGTCGAAGAGGTTGGCCTGCTGCGCGATCCGCGCGAAGGCCTCCGCGTAGGTGTAGCGCTCCCAGTCCCCCTCCGCGGTGCGGTAGACGATCTGCTGCTCCGGGTAGGTGCGCGCCGCGTGCCGGATGAGGGTCGTGGTGTTGAGCTGGTAGTCGTCGCCGTGCGTGGACGGCCGGCCCTTGATGATGTCCATGTGGCTACACCCTCTCGATGATGGTCGCGTTGGCGGTCCCCGACGCCTCGCAGATGGTCTGCAGACCGTATCGCCCGCCCGAGCGCTCGAGCTCGTGCAGCAGGTCGGTCAGCATCCGCGCGCCGGTGGATCCGAGCGGGTGCCCGATCGCCACCGATCCGCCGTTGACGTTGAGCTTGTCGTCGGGCACGCCGAAGGTCTTCTGGAACATCAGCGGTACGCCGGCGAACGCCTCGTTGACCTCGAAGAGGTCGATGTCGTCGATCTCCAGCCCGGCCTGCTTCAGCGCCTTGCGGGTCGCGGGCAGCACCGCGGTGAACTGGATGATCGGGTCGTCGGCCGCGACCGCCAGGGCGCGCAGCCGGGCCCGCGGACGCAGGCCGTGGGCGGCGGCGTACTCCTCGCTGGTGATCAGCAGTGCGGCGGCGCCGTCGGAGATCTGCGAGGAGTTGCCGGCCGTCGTCGCGCCGTCCTCGGCGAACACCGCGCGCAGGGCGGCCATCTTCGCGGGGTCGAGCTCCCGGCGGATGCCCTCGTCGCGGTCGACCGCCGGGCTGGTCGGGTCGAGCGGGTCGGTGGTGATCGGCACCAGCTGCTCGCGGAACCGGCCGGCGTCGGTGGCCGCGAGCGCTCGCCGGTGGCTGCGGATCGAGTAGCCGTCGAGGGCCTCGCGGGAGAGCTCGAACCGGGTGTTCATCAGCTCGGACGACGCACCCTGGGCGAGCAGGCCGCCGTCGTAGCGGGCGAGCTCGAGCGGTGCGTACTGCGGACCGAGGGCGGCGCCGGGCTGGAAGGCGTTGGGCAGCGGCGTCTGCGACATCGACTCGACGCCGCAGGCGATGACGACGTCCATCGAGCCGGCCATGATCGCCTGCGCCGCGAAGCTGACCGCCTGCTGCCCCGAGCCGCACTGCCGGTCGAGGGTCACCGCCGGGACGGACTCGGGGAGGCCGGCCGACAGCACCGCGTGCCGGCCGAGGTTGCCCGACTGGTGCTCGTGCTGCATGGCGCAGCCGGCGATCACGTCCTCGATGTCGTCGGGGCGGATGCCGCTGCGCTCGACGAGGTACCGCAGGGTGTGGCCCAGCAGGTCGACGGGGTGCCACTTGGCGAGGGCGCCGCCCCGACGCCCCACCGGGGTCCGTACGGCGTCGACGATGACGGCTTCGGGCATCGGGCCTCCTACAGTGCGAGTCGTTGCCGGTACTATACATCTGTACAGCCCACTGGTCATGAGTACACTTGGCGGATCATGCAGACGCCCCAGGACGACCTCACCGCGAAGGCGCGGATCCGCAACGTGGCGCTCGAGCTGTTCGCCACCAGCGGGCTGGCCGGGGCCCCGCTGCGCGCGATCGCCGACCGGGCGGGCGTGACCGTCGGCCTGATCACCCATCACTTCGGGTCCAAGGACGGGTTGCGGGTCGCCGTCGACCAGTACGTCGTCGACACCTACCGGCACGCGCTCGAGGCGATCCCGCTGGACACCCCCGGCCTGGCGGCCGAGCGCGACCGCAGCGTCGCGCAGATGCTGCGTGCCGAGCCCGCGATCGCCGCGTACCTGCGCCGCGCGTACCTCGATCCGATCGACGGCGGCGTGCTCGACCGGCTCACCGACCTCACCCTGGAGGAGGTCCGCCGGCTGCGCGCCCGGAAGCTGGCCTCGGTCGCGCGCACCGAGCAGGTGCAGGCGACGCACGTCATCGTCCGGCAGCTCGGCGACCTCCTGCTGCAGCCGCTCGCGGACCGGGTCTGGCGGCGGCTCACCGGACAGGACGAGGCCGCACCTCGGGTCTCGACCGGCATCGGCGCGGCGTCCGGCTCGTGACGGCGCGCCGCGCTCGGCCGGCGCGGGCGGCGAGCGCCGGACCGCGGGCGGCGCGAGCGCCGGGTTGCGCGGCGTGTCAGGCTAGCCTCGAGATCAGCGGTCCGCCGCCGGCGTACCGCTTCGGACTCTAGGAGCACGCATGAGCCGTCGCTGGGCACTCGACGAGGACGAGCTGGTCGAGTACGTCCAGCAGCTGGTGAGGATCGCGAGCGTCTTCGACACCGGTCCGCCGTACTCGATCGAGCAGCCGCACACCGAGGCCGAGGCGGCGGAGGCCGTCGCGGCGAAGATGCGCGAGTGGGGCTGGGACCCCATCGTCGAGGAGGTCGTCCCCGGCCGGCCCAACGTGGTCGCCGTGCTCGACTGCGGCCTGCCCGGCCCGACCCTGATGTTCGAGGGGCACACCGACGTCGTGAGCGAGGGCGACCGCGCCGAGTGGTCCTTCGAGCCGTACGGCGCCGAGATCCGCGACGGGCGGCTGCTCGGCCGCGGATCGGCGGACATGAAGGCGGGGCTCGCCGCCGCGATGTACGCCGCCAGGGCGGTGCAGCAGGCCGGCGACTTCCCCGGCCGGATCGTCGTCGCGGCGCTGTGCGACGAGGAGGGGATGATGATCGGCGCGAAGCACTTCGCGCAGCAGCCGCTGGCGAAGCAGATCGACGGGGTCGTCGTGTGCGAGCCGGAGGACTACGAGGTGTGCGCCGTCAGCAAGGGCGCGATCCGCCTCAAGGTGACGGTGCACGGCAAGATGGCGCACGGCGCCATGCCGCAGCACGGGCGCAACCCGGTGCCCGTCGCCGCTCGGATCATCGTCGCGCTCACCGACCTGCAACGCCGGCTGCAGGAGCGCAACGGCACCCACGAGCACCTCGGCGACGACTACCTGACCACCACCGTGGTGCAGGGCGGCGACCCCGACCAGCTCAACGTCATCCCCCGCCAGGCGTACTTCCTCTGCGACATCCGCACCACACCGGCGGTCGACCACGAGGACCTGCTGTTCCAGATCCGGCAGATCGTCGAGGAGACCGCCCTCGCGGCCGACTGCAAGGCCGAGGCGGAGGTGATCGACAACCGGCCGCCCGTGGACACCCCGGTCGACACCCCGGTCGTCGCGGCGCTGGTGCAGGCGCACGTCAACGTCGTCGGCGCCCAGCCGGCGTACGGCGGGGTGCCCGGCACGACCGACGGCACCATCCTGGTGCGCGACGCGGCGCTGCACAGCGTGGTCTACGGCCCTGGGGACAAGTGGATCGCGCACCAGGCCGACGAGTGGGTCGGCGTCGAGGACATCAAGGTCTGCGCCCAGGTGTACGCCGAGACGGCATCGATTTTCCTGAATGGAGCGAAGTAATGGCGAACTACCCTGCCGGGCTGCCGATCGGGGACGAGTGGGTGCCGGTCGCGACGTACGACGACGTGCTGTTCCCGTACGACGGCGCGGTAGTCGGCCAGGCGCCCATCGGATCGAAGGAGCTCGCTTCGAAAGCTGTGGATATCGCTGTGGAGAACCGCGCGGCGATGGCCGCGCTGCCCTCCCACGTGCGGGCCCGCGCGCTACGCCTCGCACACGAGAGGTTCCTCGCCCACCAGGAGGAGATCGAGCAGCTGCTCGTGCAGGAGACCGGCAAGCCGCTGGTCGACTGCAAGGTCGAGACGGCGCGCTCGGCACTCACCCTCGCGACCGCGGCCGAGGAGGTCGCGCGGCTGCACGGCGAGACCGTGCCCCTCGACGTCATCCCCGCCGGCGAGGGGCTGATCGGGTTCTGGACCCGCAAGCCGATCGGGGTGGTCGTCGGCATCACCGGCTTCAACTATCCGGTGCTGCTGGCCTGCCACAAGCTCGCCCCGGCCGTCGCGGCCGGCTGCCCCGTCGTCGTGAAGCCGCCGCCGCAGGCGCCGCTGGCCACCTTGTGGCTCGTCCACCTCATGCGGGAGGCGCTCGTCGAGGCCGGCGGCCCGGCAGCCGGCATCCAGCTGGTGACCGGCGGGGTCGAGGTCGGCGAGGCGCTGACGACCGACCCGCGGATCGGCATGGTGTCGTTCACCGGGTCCGCGGCCGTCGGCCACCACATCGCGCGCGCGGCCGCGCCCCGCAAGGTGGTCCTGGAGCTCGGGTCGAACGCCGCGCTCGTCGTCGCCGCCGACGCCGACCTGGACGCCGCCGCCGACGCGGTGATCCGTGGCGGGTTCTACGCCAACGGACAGGCCTGCATCTCCGTGCAGCGAGTCCTCGTCGAGCAGGCCGTGGCCGATCGGTTCGCATCGAAGGTCGTCGATGCTCTGGACCGCGTGGTGGTGGGCGACCCCCGGTCGCCCGACACCCGGGTGGCGCCGCTGATCGACGCGGGCTCGACCGAGCGGGTGCAGGCGTGGGTGGACGCCGCAGTGGCGGCGGGCGCCACCGTCCTCGCCGGGGGTGCCACCGACGGCCGCACGGTGCAGCCCACCGTGCTGACGGACGTCCCCGAGGACGCCGACGTCTGGTGCGAGGAGATCTTCGGCCCCGTGGTCGCGCTGCGCGCCGTCCCCGACCTTCCCACCGCGTACGCGATGGTCAACAACTCCCGCTACGGCCTGCACTGCGCGGTGTACACCTCGTCCCTGGACACCGCGTTCGCCGCCATCGATGCGATCGAGGCCGGTGGGGTGGTCGTCAACGAGGTGCCGGGCTTCCGCTCCGACATCGCGCCGTACGGCGGAGTCAAGGACTCCGGCATCGGTCGCGAGGGTCCGCGCTTCGCGATCGAGGAGATGACGGTGACCCGGATGGCCACCATCCGGCCCCGGCCGTAGATGCCTTGACGGGCATATTCTTTCGGGGTTAACTAGGAGGCGTGCTGGATTCTGTCTGGACCGCCCTCGCCGAGCCGCGACGCAGAGAGCTGCTCGCCGCGATGAACGGTGCCGAACGCACCGTCACCGAGTTGGCGCGGCGCACCGGGCTGAGCCAGCCCGCGACGTCCAAGCACCTGAAGGTGCTGCGCGACGCCGGCCTGGTGACCGTGCGCCGGCATCGACAGACGCGGTGGCACTCGATCGACCCGGAGGTCTTCGACGACCTCGCGGGCTGGGTCGACCCGTACCGACGCCGCTGGAACGGCGCTCTCGACCGGCTCGACGAGCGGCTGGCCGAGACCTCCGGCGAGACGACCGAGGAGAGCTGAGGACATGAGCGAGATCCGTAATGACGGAACGTACGTCGAGGTCGGTGGGCGGCCCGCCGTCCGCTTCGAGCGGCGCTACCCGTACCCGGTCGAGCGGCTGTGGCAGGCGGTGACCGACCCCGGCGAGCTGCGGCACTGGTTTCCCAGCCCGAACGTCGAGTACGACCCCCGCGAGGGCGGCCGGATCTCGCTGACCGGCGATCCGTACGACCCCGAGGGCTCGGTGGGCACCGTCCTCATCTGGGACCCGCCGCACCGGTTCGCGTTCGAGTGGGGCGAGGACCAGCTGCACCTGACGATCGCGCCGGACGGCGACGGCTGCCGGCTCGAGCTGCTCGATCTGCTCGCCACCCGCGGCGGCGCGGCCCGCAACGGCACCGGCTGGGACTTCTGCCTCGCCGGCCTGGGCCGCCACCTCGCCGGAACCGACGGGGACGACGGTGACTTCCTGCCGGTGCTGCAGCAGTACATCGACGCCGGGCTGCCCGATGACGGCTGGCGCCCCGGCGACGGCACCCCGCCGCCTGGCACCTGAGCCGGTGGCACTCGACCCCACAGCGCCAGGGTCCGGTGGCAGCCCGAGCGGGATCCAGGGGCGGCGCGCGGCGGAACGGGCGCCGACCCGCGCCGGCGTACCGTCCCGAATGACGAGCGGAGGTCCGCATGGCGACATTCATCCTGATCCCGGGCGCCGGCGGCGCCGGCCTCGCCTACTGGGGCGACGTCGT
This sequence comes from Cumulibacter manganitolerans, assembly GCF_009602465.1. Taxonomy (NCBI): domain Bacteria; kingdom Bacillati; phylum Actinomycetota; class Actinomycetes; order Geodermatophilales; family Geodermatophilaceae; genus Cumulibacter; species Cumulibacter manganitolerans. The sequence goes on from NZ_WBKP01000012.1 coordinate 23,128, forward strand.
CGCCGATCTGCGCCGGCGTGGGCATCTCGGGGTGCCGGTGGAGATCCAGGCGGACGACCCGGCCCTCGGGCTCCCGGAGTACGCCGCGATCACCGATGCCGCGATCGGCACGCATCGCGACGTGGTGCTCGTGGCTCAGTCGATGGGCGGGTTCACCGCTCCGATGGTCGCCCAGCGGGAGGCCGTGCGCCGCATCGTGCTGCTCAACGCGATGATCCCGCTGCCGGATGAGTCACCCGCCGACTGGTTCCAGACCACCGGCGCCGAGGCCGCCCGCCGCGCCGCGAACGCGGCGGCCGGGCTCCCGGCCGAGCTGAGCATCGAGGAGCTGTTCCTGCACGATCTGCCGCCGCAGGCCGTGGCGGAGATGCGCGGCGCCGACCGCGAGCCGGCCGCCACCCCGTTCGGGCAGCCGTGCACGTTCGAGGCGTGGCCGGACGTGCCGATCCACGTGCTCGTCGCCGCCGAGGACCGGATGTTCCCGGCGACCTTCCAGCAGCGCATCGCGCGCGACCGGCTCGGCATCACGGCCGACTTCATGCCCGGCGGCCATCTGGTGGCGCGCAGCCGCCCCCACGAGCTGGTCGACCGGCTCGTCGGCTACCTCGACGCCTGACCGCTCCGGGCCCGCGTGCCGGGCGCTTCCCGCCGGCCCGAAGGCTGAACCGCCTCGGCTAGGCCGGGCTCGGCGTCACGTCGACCTCCACCTCGCGCCAGGCCTTCTCGACCGCCCGGTACTGGGCGGACTCCGCGCCGTGCAGCGTCTGCGCCGCCGTGAGGGTGGCCGAGGCGAACCGGGCGAAGTCGGCGTCCTTCGGAAGGCCGCCCTCGAGGACGGCGTGGTACCAGATGGGCCCCGCTCCCTCCCACGAGGAGCCGCCGATGGCCGTCGCGGCCAGGTAGAACGCGCGATTGGGGATCCCGGAGTTGATGTGCACGCCGCCGTTGTCGTGCGCCTCGTCGTGCGGAAGATCGGCGTACCCGGACATCGAGGCCGGCTGCGGGTCCTTGCCCAGGTGCGGGTCGTCGTACGCGGTTCCGGGCGCCTTCATCGAGCGCAACGCGACGCCGTGCACCTTGGCGGTGAACAGCCCCTCGCCGATCAGCCAGTCGGCGTCATCGGCCTGCTGGCGCAGCACGCGTTGCTTGACCATCGAGCCGAAGCAGTCCGAGAGGGACTCGTTGAGCGCACCGGACTGCCCGACGTACGTGAACCCGGCGGTGTACTGGGTGAAGCCGTGGGTCAGCTCGTGCCCGATGACGTCGACGGAGTTGGTGAACGACTGGAAGTACACGCCGTCGCCGTCGCCGAACACCATCTGCTCGCCGTCCCAGTAGGCGTTGTCGAAGTCGCGGTCGAAGTGCACGCTGGCGATCAGCGGCAGCCCGCGGCCGTCGAGGGAATCACGCCCGTACACATCGTGGAACAGCCGCCACGTCGCTCCCAGGCCGTCGTAGGCCTCGTCGGCCGATTCGTCACCGGAGGGCGCCGCGCCTTCCGCGCGTACCAAGTGCCCGGGCAGGTCGGTCTTCTGCAGGGCGTCGTACACCGACCGCCGAGGAGTCGCGGGCGGACGGGTCGCCGTGGCCGGCTCGCCGCCGGCTCGGGGGCGCTCGGGGCTCACCCGGCGCTGCGCGCGCTCCTGCAGGTCCGGCGGGACGAGCCCGGCGGTCCGCGGCAGCCCGCGGCGGTCGGCCCGTGCGCCGCGGACCTCGCGGCGGCCGATCACCTCGATGCCGATCGCGAGGGTGCGCTGCGCCGCTCGGACGACCCGCTCGTCGTCCGACTCGGCCAGGCGCCGCAGGATGTGCGGCGGGATGATGCCGCAGACGTGCGGCGCCGGCGTGGTGTTCATCGCCCCAGCATGCACCCCGTCACCGACACCTCGCGACGCCGCGAACCGCCGCCGCAGGCCTCAGACGCCGGGCTTGAGGTACGGCATCCAGGAGGCCACGCCGAGCTGGGCCTCCGCCGGGCGCAACGCCAGGTCGTCGCGGAGCGCCGTGAGCCGCCCGCGGATCTCCTCACCCGCGGTGGCGGCTCCGGCGGCGACGTGGTCCGGCGGGAAGCCGCGCGTCGCGAGCTCGGCGAGCGCACCGAGGGCGTGCAACCGGCTGACGATGAAGCCGACGTCGACGATGCGGCGCTGGCTGGGGCGATCGGGCAGCGAGACGTCGAGCTCGGCGCCCAGCTTCGCGAGGTCGACGCCCTCCGGGTAGTCGGCGCGCAGCTGCGCCCCGAGGTCGCTGGTTCCGCGCTTGCGCATCTGGTCGGTGGTCTTCGCCCCGATCTGCGCGTAGAGCACGTCGTTGGAGCCCTCGAAGATCTGGAACGGTCGGGCGTCGACGACGCTGCGCCCGGCGATGTGGTCGGTGGCGTAGCCGCGGGCGCCGACCAGCTGCAGCAGCGACTGCGCGGCGTCGTGCATGTAGTCCGAGCACACCGTCTTGGCGGCGTTGGACGCGACGGCCGCCCGCGACAGGTCGACGTCCGCCGCGGCGTGCTCCGCGGCGTACAGGCTCAGCGCCGACACCAGCGCCAGCCGCCCCTGGATCCGCGCGACCCGCGCCTGCACCTGGTCGTAGCCGATCAGCGGCGAGCCGGAGACGGTGCGCTCGCGGGTGTGCCGCACGGCCTCGTCGGCGATCCGGCGCAGGAACCCGATCGCCATGCCGGGGAACTGCATGCGGCTGTGGTGCAGCATGTCGAGCATCATCCGCAGGCCGCCGCGGCCACCGTCGAGCCGGTGATCGAGCGGCACCCGGACGTCGACCTTGTTGCGCCCGTACGGCAGGCCGTAGAGCCCCAGGTTCGGGTAGCGGCTGATGACCTCGATGCGCTGGTCGGCGTGGTCCTGCTCGCAGATGAACAGGTCGACGCCCTGGCTCAGGCCGCCGTCCTCGTTCATCGGGCGCGCCATGACCAGCCAGTAGTCGGCCCAGCCGGTGAGCCCGGCCCAGTGCTTGGTGCCCTGGATGGTGTAGCTCTGGCCGTCCTGGCGCCAGGCGGTCTGCATGGACAGCGCGTCGGTGCCGAAGTCCGGCTCGGTGATCATCAGCCCGCCCATCGCGTGGCCGGCGGCCATCCGCTTGAGCACGCGGCGTCCGACCTGCTCGTCGGCGTACTTCGCGACCGGCTGGATGAAGAGGGCGCCGTTGATGCCCATCATCAGGCCGAGCGACATCGACTGGTAGGACATCACGTCGAGCATGCCCTGGATCGCGACCGGCGAGTCGCCGAAGCCGCCGTACTGGTCCGGGATGAACGCGGAGAGCGGCTTGGCGGCCATGATGTCCCGGAGCACGAACGGCGGCAGGCCGCGGTTGCTTTCCATGAAGTCGGCGTCGACACGGCCGCGCATCACGCGGTTCACCGTCTCGTCGAGGTTCGCGAGGAAGTCCGCGATCGCGCTGTCGCGCGCGGACGCGCTCGTGGTCAGGACTCGGTCGGCTGTCGCCGTCATCGCACTCCTAGGGGGTTTGGGAAGCTCGGGGCTCGGCATAACCTACGGTACCGTAGCCGTAGGTTACGGTGTCGTAAGTGTGATCCTGGTGATCAAGTCGCCCCCCGCGCATACTGAGCGCATGTCCGCCGACGACGTGTTCGCGGGATCCATCCCGCAGCTGTACGACTCGGTCCTCGTGCCGATGGTGTTCCTGGACTATGCCGAGGAAGTGGCGCGCGCCGCGAGCGCCGGCGAACCGCGTGACGTGCTGGAGACCGCGGCCGGGACGGGCGTGCTGACCCGCACGATCCACCGGGTGCTGCCCCAGGCGAGGATCACCGCCACCGACCTCAACCCCGCGATGCTCGCCCGCGCCGCGGAGAGGCTGCCGGAGTCCGACCGGGTGCGCTGGCGGCCGGCCAACGCCCAGTCGTTGCCGTTCGACGACAGGTCCTTCGACGCGGTGCTGTGCCAGTTCGGCGCGATGTTCTTCCCCGACCGCCCTGGCGCCTACGCCGAGGTCCGCCGGGTCCTGCGGCCGGGCGGCCGGTTCGTCACGGCGACCTGGGGCGCTCTGGAGGACAACGAGGTGGCGCTCGTCGTCGAGGATGCGCTGCGCGAGCTGTACCCGGACGACCCGCCGGTGTTCTTCCGCCGGGTCCCGTTCGGCTACACCGATGCCGGGCTGATCCGGCACGAGCTGGAGGGCGCCGGGCTGCGGGACGTCGAGGTCCGGGAGGTGCGCTACCGCAACGCCCCGGCGTCCGCCCGCGAGATCGCGCTCGCGCACTGCCAGGGCACGCCGATGGCCAACGTGCTCGCCGAGCGGGGGCTGTCCCTTCCCCAGGTCACCGACGCGGTCACCGCGCTGCTGGAGCAGCGGCTGGGTACCGCGCCGTACGAGGGCCGGATCCTGGCCAACATCGCGACGGCCACCGCCTGACCCGCCCCCGCGACGACACTCTGCGGGGCAGCGGCACACGCTAGCGCCCCGATACCGTCACCGGCTGCCCCGCAGAAGGGCTCGGCTGTCGGTGCGGACGGCGATACTGCAGGCATGCTCTTCAGCGACGAGGCCCGGCGGGCACGGCTGGCCCGCCGGCACGCGATCCACCCGCGGCATCGGCTCGGCTCCCCGGCGGCGGTCGCCGATGCGCTGGGCGCCCTGCACGCCACCGAGGCGCACGCCGTCCATCTCGCCGTCGCCGCCCGCACCGACGGCGTGTCCGCCGCGGACGTCGATCGCGCGCTGTACGTCGAGCGCAGCCTGGTCAAGCAGCTGGCGATGCGCCGCACGCTGTTCGCGTTCCCGCGCGACCTGCTGCCGGCGACGCTCGGCAGCGCCTCCGCCCGCGTCGCGGCCCAGCAGCGCGTGCTGATCGCGAAGGACGTCCAGAAGCACGGCGTCACCGACGACGGCCCGGCGTGGGTCGAGCGGGCGTGCGCCGCCGTCCTCGCCCGGCTCGCCGACGGCGAGGCGCTGACCGCCCGGGAGCTGCGCGAGCAGCTGCCCGAGCTCGACGGGCGTTCGGTGGCGGGAGCCCGGAAGTGGGACGTGTCGACGCCGTTCGCGCCGCGCGTGCTGACCCTCCTCGGCGCCGAGGGCCGCATCGTCCGCGGCGAGAACGACGGCCACTGGCGCACCTCCCGGCCGCGCTGGATGCTGACCGAGAGCTGGCTGGGCGAGCGTCCGGAACCGCTGGACGAACGCTGCGGCTACGCCGAGCTGGTACGCCGGTGGCTGGGCGCCTTCGGCCCCGGGACGGAGGCCGACCTGGCGTGGTGGCTCGGCGCGACGAAGGCCGCCGTCCGCGCCGCGCTCGCGGACGTCGCAGCCCAGACCGTCGAGCTGGAATCCGGCGCCACCGGCTACGTCCTGCCCGGGGACGACCAGCCCGACGAGCCGGACGGCGGCTGGGCGGCGCTGCTGCCGGTACTCGACCCGAGCACCATGGGCTGGAAGGTGCGCGACTTCTACCTGCCGCCGGCGTACGTCCCGGAGCTCTTCGACGGCAACGGCAACGCCGGCTCGACCGCCTGGCTCGACGGGCGCGTGGTGGGCTGCTGGGTGCAGGACGACGCGGGCCGCGTCCAGGTCGTCCCCGTCGAGCCGATCCCCGCCGCGGGCCGCCGGCTGCTCGAGGCCGAGGCCGAACGGCTCACCGCCTTCCTGGACGGCGTCGTCATCCGAAACATCTACAAGTCCCCGCTGACGCTGCGTTCCGCGGTGCAGTAGCGCACGCTATCCGCGCCCGATCGTGCACCACTGCCCCGCAGATCACCACACGGCGACGTTGCGCCGACCGCGCGGAGTGGGAAGATGTGTGGCATGCCTGTCAACATCCCTCGTGATCTCCCCGCGCGCGCCACGCTCGAGGCGGAGAACATCTTCGTGATGTCCGATGAGCAGGCCAGCCATCAGGACATCCGACCGCTGAAGATCGCGATCCTCAACCTGATGCCCCTCAAGATCGCCACCGAGACGCAGTTGCTGCGGATGCTCGGCAGCACCCCGCTGCAGGTGGAGGTCACCCTGCTGCACATGGCGACCCACGAGTCCCGCAACACCTCGCCGGCGCACCTCGACGCGTTCTACGCGACCTGGGAGGACGTCCAGGACGAGTACTTCGACGGACTGATCATCACCGGCGCGCCCATCGAGAAGCTGCCCTTCGAGGACGTCGGCTACTGGCCGGAGATGACGCAGATCCTCGACTGGAGCCGCGACCACGTCTTCTCGACCATGCACGTCTGCTGGGGAGCGCAGGCGGCGCTGTACCACCACTACGGCGTCGGCAAGCACGAGCTGCCGGAGAAGATCTTCGGGGTCTTCGACCACGAGGTGCTCAAGCCGCGCGCGAAGCTGCTCAGCGGGTTCGACGAGCGGTTCGTCGCGCCGCACTCGCGGCACACCGACGTCCGGGCGGACGAGATCGAGGCCACCGGCAAGATCGAGCTGCTGGCGATCAGCGAGGAGGCCGGCGTCTTCCTGGCCGCCACGCCCGACTGCCGGCAGGTGTTCGTCACCGGGCATCCGGAGTACGACAGCGACACGCTCGACCTGGAGTACCGGCGCGACCTCGCCAGCGGCCAGCAGATCGCGGTGCCCAAGCACTACTTCCCGAACGACGACCCCTCGCAGAAGCCGGTCATCCGGTGGCGAGGGCACGGCTTCCTGCTGTACGCCAACTGGCTGAACTACTGCGTGTACCAGGAGACGCCGTTCGACCGCAGGGCGATGCGCCGCGACTGAGCCGCGCCCACGCGACCCGGATCCACCGACCGAGAGGACACCCTCAGCGATGACCGACCCGACCGCGGCCCCGGCGAGCTACGCCTCCCTGTTCGACCTGACCGGCAAGCGCGCGATGGTGGTCGGGGGCGCGTCGGGCATCGGCCGCGAGGTCGCCCGGGGGCTGGCCGACCACCACGCCCAGGTCGTCGTCGCCGATCGCAACCTCGACGGCGCGCGGGAGACCGCGGCGCTGCTCGCCGACGGCACGGCCATCGAGCTCGACGTCCTGGACGTCACGCAGATCGACCGGGCGGCCGCCGAGCACCCCGACCTCGACGTGCTGGTCTTCACGGCCGCGACCAACGTGCGCAAGCGGGTCGTCGACTACTCGCCCGAGGAGCTGGACCGGGTCATCGACCTCAACCTCAAGGCGTCCTTCCACCTGGTCCGGGCGTTCGGGTCGGCGATGGCCCGGCGCCCGAACGGCGGCTCGATCATCGGCTTCTCGTCGATCCGGGCGGTGGCCGTCGAGCCCGGGCAGTCGGTGTACGCCGCCACCAAGGCCGGCGTCATCCAGCTGCTGCGCACCGCGGCGGCCGAGCTGGGCCCGCAGCGGGTGCGCTGCAACGCCATCGCCCCCGGCGTGGTCACCACCGCGCTGACCCAGCAGATCCGCGACGACAAGGCGTGGAACGACGCGTACGCGCAGAAGTCCGCGCTCGGCCGCTGGGCGGCGCCGCACGAGATGGTCGGCGCGGCGGTCTACCTCGCCAGCGACGCCGCGAGCTTCGTGACCGGCTCGGTGCTGTTCGTCGACGGCGGCTGGACCGCGATCGACGGCCGGTTCGAGCCACCCAACTAGCCCCTCACCGACGTCCACCCGCCCGCCGGCGGATCTGCGGGGCAGCCGGTGACGCTCGCCGCCCGATATCGTCACCCGCAGCCCCGCAGATCGTCGGAGAGGACGTGCCATGGGTGTACCGGCGAGGCCGGCCGACGATCCGGCCGCCTGGTTCACGCGCCCCACCCTGCGCGGCGGCCACGTCACGCTGCGTCCGCTGCGTCTCGCGGACGCCGAGGCGTGGCCGGCGCTGCTCGGCGACGAGGCCACGGCTCGGGAGGTGTGGGCGTGGATGACCGTCGCCCGGCCGCGCGATGCCGAGCAGGCGCGCGCGGTGGTGCGGGCGCACCTGCAGCGGCAGGACGATCGCCAGTCGGTGTGCTTCACGCAGACCACGCCGCGGGACGACGCGCCGATCGGGATGACCAGCTTCTACGACATCGATCCGGCCGTGCGCACCCTCGCGATCGGCTGGACGTGGATCGCCAAGCCGTACTGGGCGAGCGGTGTCAACACCGAGGCCAAGCTGCTGTTGCTGAGCCGGGCGTTCGACGAGCTGGGTGCGGCACGGGTGGTGTGGCACGTCGACATCAACAACGCCCGCTCGCAGGCAGCGGTGCGCGCGCTCGGCGCGGTGCAGGAGGGGATCCTGCGCAAGCACCGCATCCGCCCCGACGGCAGCTGGCGCGACACCGTGCAGTTCTGCATGACGGACGACGACTGGCCGGCCGCGCGTGCGGCGTTGCGCATTCGGCTGGCAGCGAAAGCCCGAACGGGGCCGCGCGAGGTTTCGTAGTGTGGAGCCATGTCTGATCTGTCCACGCCGAACGAGCTGCTCGAGCGGCTCGCCCAGCACACCGCCGACATCGAGCGCCGCGCCGCCGAGGATTCGGGCTTCGAGCCGTACGCCGTGCTCGGGCTGCACGCCGACGTCCGGCCCTACCTCGACAACTGGGCGTCGTACAACACCGAGCAACGCACCGTGATCGCCGAGACGGTCAACTACATCACGCAGGTCGCCGATCCGTTCGCGGACGCCGGCGCCGACGGCTACGACGACGACCGGGCGATGGTGGCCGAGCTCCCGGGGCGCATCAAGGCGCTGGCCGACCCGGAGTAGCGGACCCGCTCGGGGGGCGCGGCGGATGACGCCGGCGAGCATCGACCGCGCTATGCGCCGGCCCGCGGGTCGGTGTCCGTCGGGTCGTAGTCGGCGGCATCGCTCATCGGCACGCTGAGCGCGTCGCGGGCGAACCGGGGGACGATGAACAGGCCCGACGCCTCGACCGTCACCCGGCCCTCTGCGTCCAGCACCTGGCCGCGCACGTAGGTGCGCCAGCCTGCGACCCGCTCCAGCCAGGCCTCGGCGGTGAGATCCTGCTGCAGCGGCGACGGTCGCCGGTACGAGACCTCCAGGGACGCCGTCATGCCCGGCCGGCCGGCCAGCGGCGGGACCGACCCGAGCACCTGGTCGAGCACCAGCGCCAGGACGCCGCCGTGCACGTGCCGCGGCGGCCCCTCGTAGGCCGCGCCCAGGTTGAACCGGCAGGTCACCCGCTTGGCCGCCTTGTCCCGCTCCATCCGCAGCGGCGGCGCGAACGCGTTGCGGCGGCCGACCGCGGGATTGCCCGGGTCGCGCAGCCGCCCGTCGCTGCTGACCTGCAGCCCGACCGGTCCGTCGTGCGCGTCCGCGAGCAGCCGCCGGCCGACGGCACGGACCTCCGCCGTCAGCGCGTCGAGGTCGGCGACGTCGACGCGGGTGCGGATCGTCGCGTCGAGCAGCTCGCGGACCGCGTCCGCGAGCGCCTCGTGGGCGCGCTCCTTCTCGCGAAGCCCCTCCGGGTCCTCGACCTCGACAGTGACCGGCACGAATCCATCTGACACCCGCTCATTGTCCGCCAGCCGGGCGCGTCGGCGTCGCGCGGGGCGGCCACGGCCGGCTCCCGGGGTTGCCCGCCGGGCTACCCTCGGCGTATGGGAACGATCCACATCAGCCACTGGGGAACGTTCGAGGCAGAGGTGCAGGACGGGCGCATCACGGCCGTCACGCCGTACTCCGACGACCCCGACCCGCACCGCATCATCGAGAACGTCGTCGCGATGCAGGACCACCCGACGCGCATCGACCGGCCGTACGTGCGCCGCGGATGGCTCGAGAACGGCCCGGGGCCCAGCGAGCGGCGCGGCCGCGACGAGTTCGTGCCGGTCTCCTGGGACCGGGCGCTCGACCTCGTCGCCGCCGAGCTGCGCAGGCTGTACGACGGGCCCGGACCGGAGTCGATCTACGGCGGCTCCTACGGCTGGTCCAGCGCCGGCCGGTTCCACCACGCCCAGTCCCAGCTCAAGCGCTTCCTGTCCGCGGCCGGCGGCTACGTCGGGCACGTCAACAACTACAGCTTCGGCGCCTCGGCGCCGTTCCTGAGCCACGTCATCGCCACCGAGGCGCAGTGGGAGACGAAGGCGACGACCTGGAAGTCGATCGCGGAGAACGCCGAGCTCATCGTCGCCATCGGCGGTCTGGCCCGCAAGAACTCCGGCATCGCCAACGGCGGCGCCATTCGCCATGACCTGGTCGGCTGGCTGGAGCAGGCCCGCGCCAACGGGGCCGAGGTGGTCAGCCTCTCGCCGCTGCGGGACGACCTGCCGGTCGAGGGCCGCTGGATCCCGGTCCGTCCGGCCTCCGACGGCGCGCTGCTGCAGGCGGTGGCGCACACCCTCGTCGAGGAGGATCTGTACGACAAGGAGTTCATCGCCAACTACACGGTCGGCTTCGACCTGTTCGCCCAGTCCCTCGAGGGGCGCACCCCCGAGTGGGCGGCGGAGCAGTGCGGCGTGCCGGCCGAGCAGATCCGCGAGCTGGCCCGCGAGATGGCAGCCAAGCGCACGTTCCTGACGATGTCGTGGTCGATGCAGCGCCAGCAGTACGGCGAGCAGACGATGTGGCTCGGCGTGTGCGTGGCCGCGTTGCTCGGGCAGATCGGCCTGCCCGGTGGCGGCTTCGGGCACGGCTACGCGAGCACCAACCGGGTCGGGCACAGCGAGATGGCGCTGGGGCTGCCGACGTTCAGCAAGGGGCACAACCCGGTCCGGACGTTCATCCCCGTCAGCCGCATCTCCGACATGATGCTGCAGCCCGGCCGGCAGTACTCCTACGACGGCAAGACCCTCACCTACCCGGACATCAAGCTGGTCTATTGGGCCGGCGGCAACCCGTTCCACGCGCACCCGGACCTGAAGCGGCTGCGCGAAGCATTCAGCCGCATCGATACGTTCGTGGTCCAGGAGTCGGCGTGGACGGCCACCGCCCGGCACGCCGACATCGTGCTGCCGGCGACGCTCTCGATCGAGCGCGACGACCTCGGGGCCGCGGTCACCGAGGACAAGCTGGTCCCGATGCGCCAGATCGTCCAGCCGTACCGGGAGGCGCGCGACGACTACTGGATCCTCCAGCAGCTCGCGCGCAGGCTCGGCTGCGATGACGCGTTCTCCGAGGGCAAGACGGTCATCGAGTGGCTGCAGTGGATGTACGAGCGGTTCGTCGCGAAGTACGCCTCCCGGGGGCACGAGCTGCCGACGTGGGAGCAGTTCTGGGGCGGCGGCCGGCCCATCGACGTCCCCAAGTCCGATCCCGACCGCGTGATGCACAGCGAGTTCCGCGCCGATCCCACCGGCGCGCCGCTGCGCACCCCCAGCAAGCGCATCCACCTGCAGTCGGACGAGATCGAGGAGTTCGGCTACGACGACTGCCCGGGGACGCCGACCTGGAAGGCACCGGACGACTGGGCCAACCGCGCCGACTATCCGCTCGCCCTGATCGCCAACCAGCCCAAGACGCGGCTGCACAGCCAGCTCGATCCCGGCGGCTACTCGGCCGCGTCGAAGGTGGCCGGGCGCGAGCCGATCCGCCTGCATCCCGCGGACGCGGCCGAGCGGGGCATCGCCGACGGCGACGTCGTGAAGGTCTCGAGCCCGCGCGGCTTCTGCCTGGCGGGGGCCATGCTGTCCGAGGACCTGATGCGCGGTGTCGTACAGCTCTCGACGGGTGCCTGGTACGACCCCGACGACGACGGCAACTGCATGCACGGCAACCCCAACGTGCTGCTCAAGGACATCCCGACCTCGAAGTTCAGCCGCGGCAACGTCGGACAGCACGTGCAGGTGCAGGTCGAGAAGTACGCCGGCAGCCCGCCGCCGGTGACCGTGTGGTCGCCGCCGCGCATCGCCGGCTAGCCGGCTGCGCCGCCTTGCTCGGCCATCAGCCGGGCAAGCGCCTGGGAGGCCGCGCCGACCTCGTGACCGAGCGGCACGGTGGCGCCGCCCACGACGTCCTGCTGTGCCCCGCCGAGCGCCACCAGCGTGCCCGGGTGGGCGTGTTGGACGGCCTGGACGAGCTGCTGCGCGGCCGGCACGTCGCCCGCCCGTGGCACGGCCAGCACGATCGCCGTCGCCTCGCGGGCGGCGACCGCCGCCACCCAGTCGGCGACCGGCAGGTCGGCGCCGAGGTAGTCGACGGACAGGCCGCGTCGGCGGGCGGCGATCGCGAAGCTCAGCGCGCCGATCTCGTGCCGCGCGCCCGGCGGCAGGCCGACCAGCACGCGTGGCCCGGTCTCGTGCGCGCCGGCTGCCTCGAAGCCGACGGCCAGCCGGCGCATGACGGCGTTGGAGGCGAGATGCTCGCCGGCCACGCTGACCGAGCCGTCTGCCCACGCCTCACCGAGGGCTCTCATCGCCGGAAGGACGTGGGTGTCCGCGACGGTCTCGTGGCCGCCGGACGCGAACATCTCGTCCAGGCTGGCGGCGAGCCGCTCGGCGTCCAGCGCGGCCGCGGCCGCCAGCAGCTCCGCGCGGAGCTCGGGCCGGGGGGCCCGCGCGCCGGGCGGCGGATCGACGTCGGGTAGCCGCTCGACGCGGGCTCGCGCCTCGCTGGCCGCGAGACTCGGCGTCCAGCCGGCAGCGACCAGGCGCGCCATCTCGGCGAGCACGCGTAGGTCGGCCTCGTCGTAGAGCCGGTATCCGCCTTCGCTGCGCGTGGGGGTGACCACGCCGTACCGGCCCTCCCAGGCCCGCAGGGTGGCGGCGCTGATGCCCAGCCGGGCCGCGGCTGCCTTGATCGTCAGCACCGCGCCGCCCCCGCTGGGCGGGACCTCGCCGCGCGGTCCGTCATGTCGTCCGCACCATGGGCTGCGCCTCCAACTTTCGACAATCCTTTGACAAAGGTTACACGGACCTTCTACAGTTTGTCGAAGGTTCTCGCATACCAAACCGCATCCGGCGGCCGCGACGAACACCGGGCATGCGCAGGGCGCGCACGCACCGCCAGAGACCAGGAGGACGTCGATGTCCGTTCCCACCCGGCCGAGCGTCGCCGTGATCGGCGCCGGAGTGTCCGGCCTCAGCGCCGCCTACCTGCTGCGGCGCAACCACGACGTGACGCTCTTCGAGTCCGACGGCCGGGTCGGCGGGCACGCCCACACCCACGACGTGACCGGGTCGCGGTCCCAGCCGCTGCACATCGACACCGGCTTCATCGTGATGAACGACAAGACCTACCCCAACCTGCTGAGGCTGTTCGGTGAGCTCGGCGTGCAGACCCGCCCTGCCGAGATGAGCATGAGCATCTCGTGCCAGGAGTGCGGGCTCTCGTACGCCGGCGGCAGCGGCGTCGGCGGCATCCTGGCCCAGCCGGGACGGCTGCGGGACTCCCGGTTCCGCAGCCTGCTGGCCCAGGTGCCGCAGTTCCACCGCGACGCGCGCCGGCTGCTGGCCAGCACCCAGCAGGCGGACCTCGAGCTCACGTGGGGCCAGTTCCTGCAGCGGGGGGCGTACGGTGCCTACTTCGTCGAGCACTTCGCCATACCGCTGGTCTCCTGCGTGTGGTCGTGCGGGCACCAGGATGCCGAGAGCTATCCGGCACGGCACCTCTTCCAGTTCCTCGAGCACCACGGCATGCTGCGGATCACCGGCTCCCCCACCTGGCGCACCGTGGTCGGCGGCTCGCGCACCTACGTCTCGCGGATCGTCGAACGGCTCGACGACGTGCGGATCGGCTCCGCGGTGACGGCGGTGGAACGCCACGACGACGGCGTCGACGTCCGCTCGGCGAGCGGCCTGGAACGGTTCGACCGGGTCGTCGTGGCCACCCACGCCGATCAGGCCCTGGACCTGCTGGCGGACGCGACTCCGGACGAGAAGACCGACCTGATGGCGATCCGCTACTCCACGAACGAGACGTGGCTGCACACCGACGAGTCGGTGCTGCCGACGCTGCGGCGAGCGCGGGCCTCCTGGAACTACCGCCTCCCCACGTGCCGCGGCAACACCGACGACGTGACCGTGAGCTACTGGATGAACCGCCTGCAGGGACTGGACGACGACGTCGAGCACCTGGTGACGCTCGGCGCCAGCGGACGGGTCGACCCGGAGCGGGTGACGGCGAGAATGACGTACACCCACCCGATCTTCACCGCCGCGGCGGTGGCCGCGGCGGAGCGGCTGCGGGACTCCGGCGGCGACCGGCTGGCGTTCGCCGGCGCGCACCTCGGCTGGGGGTTCCACGAGGACGGCTGCCGCTCCGGGATCGCGGCGGCCGCGAAGTTCGGGGCGACGTGGTGAGAATCGCCAGCGTGCCCGAGGTTCCGGCGCTCGTCGTCGGCGAGGTGCGGCACACCCGGCGGCAGCCGATCCGCCACGGCTTCCGCAACCGGACCTACCAGTGGCTGGTGGACGTCGAGGACCTGCCGCGGCTGCCCCGGTGGATCCGGCCGCTGGCCCGCTTCGACGTGGCCGACCACCTCGACGGCGCGCGCCTCGGCGGCGGGATCCGTGGCGACCTCGCCCGCTTCCTGGCCGGCCGAGGGGTGTTCCTGGCAGCCGACGATCGCGTGCTGATGCTCGCGAACGCCCGGGTCCTCGGCCACGTCTTCGACCCGCTGACCGTGTTCTGGTGCCTGCGCCCCGACAACTCCGTGGTCGCCATCGTCTTCGAGGTGCACAACACCTACGGCGAGCGGCATGCCTACCTGCTGGACGTCGACGACGCAGGTCGCGCGCAGCTGCCGAAGACCTTCTATGTCTCGCCGTTCAACGACGTCACCGGCCACTACGACGTCCGCACCCGGTTGACCGATCAGGTCGTCTCGACCACGATCGCGCTCACCCGCGACGGCGAGGCCGCCTTCAGCGCCTCGACGCGCGGCACGCCGCGCCGAGCCACCGTCCCCGCGCTGCTGCGCGCGGCGCTCACCCACCCGCTCATGACCCAGCGGACGAGTGCGCTGATCCGCCTGCACGGAATCTGGCTATGGTTGCGACGACTGCCGATCATGCCCCGACCGCCGCACTCCCCGGAGGCCGTCCGATGAGCACAGTGACACTGCGCGACCGACGCTGCTGGATCGTCGGGGCCTCGAGCGGCATCGGGGCCGCACTCGCCACCGAACTGCGCGCCCGCGGAGCCCACGTCGCCATCAGCGCTCGCCGCGCGGATCGGCTCGAGGGGGTGTCGCGAGGGGACATGGTCACCGTTCCCTGCGACGTCACCGATCCCGCGGCGGTCGCCACGGCGGCGGCGAGCGTGGAGGCGCAGCTCGGTGGGATCGACCTGGTGGTCTGGAGTGCCGGGATGTGGGGGCAGCTGGACGCCCTGCAGTGGGACCGCGAGTCGTTCGCCGAGCACGTGGAGGTCAACCTCCTCGGCCTGAACAACGTGCTCGCCGCGGTGGTGCCGCAGATGGTGGCCCGCGGCGCCGGCCAGATCGTCGGAATCGCCTCGGTCGCCGGCTACCGCGGCCTGCCCGGCGCCGAGGCGTACGGCGCGACGAAGGCGGCCCAGCTGGTCCTGCTGGAGTCGCTGCGCGCCTCCTTGGCGAAGCGCAACGTCGCCGTCACGACCGTCGCGCCGGGCTTCGTGCGCACCGAGATGACGGAGTCCAACTCCTTCCCGATGCCGTTCATCATCGATCCCGACGAGGCGGCCCGCGCGATCGCCGACGGGCTCGAGAAGGGGCGGCACGAGATCGTCTTCCCGCTGCCGATGGCGGTGCTGATGAAGGTGGCCAGGCTGCTGCCGCAGCGCGCATGGGACGCGATCGCGGCCCGCTTCGCCGCAGGGAGGCGTCGATGAGCACCGCCCTGATGTGGTTTCGCCGGGACCTGCGCCTGAGTGATCACCCCGCGCTGCAGGCCGCGGCCGAGGTGGCCGGCGACGTCCTGCCGTTGTTCGTGCGCGATCCGGCGCTCACCTCCTCCGGCGGCGCGCGTACCGCCCGGCTCGAGGCGTCCCTGGGCGCGCTGCGCGGCGGCACCGACGACGCGCTGGTGATCCGGACCGGCGACCCGTCGCTCATCGTCCCGCAGGTCGCCGCCGAGGTGGGCGCCGAGCGGGTGTTCATCTCCGCGGAGACCACGCCGTACGGCCGCCGCCGCGATTGCGCGGTGCACCGAGCGCTCGCGGCGGACGGTCGCGAGCTGGTCGCCGTCGGCAGCCCGTACGCGGTCACCCCCGGCCGGGTGCGCAACGGCGACGACGGGCCGTACCGGGTCTTCACCGCCTTCCGGAAGGCGTGGTCCCGGCACGGCTGGCCGCAGCCTGCCGGCGACGCCCGACCCAGCTGGCGCACCGGGCTCGCCAGCGAGCCGCTGGACCCGATCGACGGCGTGGACGCCGGCGAGCGGGCGGCGTTGCGGCGCTGGCGCGAGTTCCTGGACACCGACCTGGCCTCCTACGACGAGGGACGGGACCGCCCCGACCTGCACGCGACGAGCCGGATGTCGGCCGCCCTCAAGTACGGCGAGATCCATCCGCGCACGCTGCTGGCCGACCTCGCCGACCTACGCGGCGAGCATCGCGAGGCCACCGACCGCTACGTCACCGAGCTGGCGTGGCGGGAGTTCTACGCGGACGTGCTGTTCCACGACCCCGGCTCCGCGTGGCGCGACTGGCGGCCGGAGCTGCGCAGTATCCGCTACGACCACGACGACGCGCTGGTCGAGGCGTGGCGCACGGGCCGCACCGGCTATCCGTTCGTCGACGCCGGCATGCGCCAGCTGCTGGCCGAGGGGTGGATGCACAACCGGCTGCGGATGGTGACGGCGAGCTTCCTCGTGAAGGACCTGCACGTGTGGTGGCCGGTGGGGGCCCGCTACTTCCTGCAGCACCTGCTGGACGGTGATCTCGCCTCGAACAACCACGGGTGGCAGTGGGTGGCCGGTACCGGCACCGATGCGGCGCCGTACTTCCGCGTCTTCAACCCGGTGCTGCAGGGCCAGCGCTTCGATCCGGACGGCGAGTACGTCCGGCGCTGGGTGCCCGAGCTCAGGCACCTCAAGGGCGCCGACGCGCATGAGCCGTGGCGTCACGACGACGGCTACCGCGACGGCTACCCCCAGCGCGTCGTCGACCACGCCGAGGAGCGGCGGGAGGCCCTGCAGCGCCTCGACGAGCTCAAGGCGCGGCGCCCTTGATCTCGCCGATCGCCGAGCTCCGCCGCTTCATCGCGGCGGCGCTCATCGTGCCGGTACGGCCCCGGCCGCCGGCGGTCGGACGCCGCGAGCTGACCCGCCGCCGCGTGATCGCCGGGCTGACCATCGTCGCCGGGGCCGTCCTGCTGACCCTCACGGTCCGCACCGAGCCCGGCAGCACCGCCTTCTTCGTCCTCGGGCTGGTGCTCGCCGCGGTGTGGCTGGTCGGCGCGGTGGCGTCGGGACCGCTGCGGCTGGGTACCGCGAGAACGCGTGCGGGCGGCCGGTCGCTCGCCGTCGTGCAGTCGCTGGCGCTGGCCGCCGCGCTGATCGCGCTGTTCCTGGCCGGCGCACTCGTCGTCGCGCAGCTGCCCGGGCTGCGCAACCCGGTGCTGGCGCTGCTCGAGCACAACACCGGCCCGCAGATCCTCGTCGTTCTGGTGACCGTCGTCAACGGGATCGCCGAAGAGGTGTTCTTCCGCGGCGCGCTCTACTCCGCAATCGGCGCCAGCGTCCCGGCCGTGGTGATCACGACGCTGCTCTACGGGCTGACCACCGTGGGCAGCGGGGTCCCGCTGCTGTCGCTCGCCGCGGTCATGCTCGGCGTGGTGACCGCCCTGCAGCGGCGGGTCACCGGAGGCGTGCTCGGCCCCATCATCACGCACGTGACCTGGTCGGTCGCGATGCTGCTGCTCCTGCCCCTAGTACTCGATCTCGCGAGGTGAGGCGAATGTCCCACGAGTCCACGCACCACGGCTCCCCCGATCCGGCGTCGTCGGCGGCCGCTCCTCGAGGCGGCCGCACGGCGCTCGTGACGGGCGCCACCGGCTACATCGGTGGCGCGCTGATACCGGTCCTCCTCGCCGACGGCTTCACCGTGCGAGTGCTCACGCGGGACGCGCACCGCCTGGACGGCACTGAGTGGCAGCGCCAGGTGGAGGTCGTCGAGGGCGACGGGGGGTCCGCCGCGGACCTCGATCGCGCGCTCGACGGCGTCGACGTGGCGTACTACCTCATCCACTCGATGGGCTCCAGCGAGGACTTCGTCGCCCGCGACCGCGCGCTGGCCACTGCATTCGCCGCCGCGGCCGACAGGGCCGGGGTCGGGCGCATCGTCTACCTCGGCGGCATCCATCCGCACGACGAGGAGCTGTCCGCGCACCTGGCGTCCCGTGCGGAGGTCGGTCGCATCCTGCTCGGCTCGAGCGTCCCGACGGCTGTCCTTCAGGCGGCCGTGATCCTCGGAACCGGTTCCGCGTCGTTCGACATGCTGCGCCACCTGGCGTCGAGACTGCCGGTGATGGTGGCACCGCGGTGGCTGCGCAACCGCGTCCAGCCGATCGCGATCGCCGACGTCGTGCGCTATCTGCGCGGTGCGGCGGACCTGCCGGCCGAGGTCAACCGGACCTTCGACATCGGCGGTCCCGACGTGCTGACGTACCGCGAGATGCTCGTGCGCTACGCGCGCCTGACCGGGCACGGGCGCCGGCTGATCGTCACGGTCCCGGTGCTCACCCCGCGGCTGGCGAGCCGCTGGATCGGCCTGGTGACCCCGCTGAACGTCCCGCTGGCCAGGGCGCTCATCGACAGCCTGGTGCACGAGGTGGTCTGTTCCGAGGACGACATCCGCGGCTACGTGCCGGACCCCGCGGGTGGTCTGGCGGGCTTCGACGAGGCGGTCGGCTCGACCCTGGGAAGCACCCCGACGGACGGCGGTCCCCGCAACCTGGCACTCACCTCGGCCGCGACGGTCGCGGCCGCCGCGGTCGGCTCGCTCGCCACCACCCCGGGTTCGCGCTGGTACCGGTCCCTGGACCTGCCGTCGTGGCAGCCGCCGACCATCGCGTTCCCGGTGGTGTGGACGGCGCTGTACGCCGACATCGCCGCCACGTCCGCGGTCGTGCTGACCGACCTGGAACGGCGGGAGAAGGCCTCCGAGGCAGCCGCGTACAAGCGGGCGCTGTGGGCGAACCTCGCGCTGAACGCGGGCTGGAGCGTGCTGTTCTGGCGGGTGCGCCGGCCGTGGCTGGCTGCGCTGGAGAGCGCCGTGCTCACCGCGAGCTCGGCCGATCTCGCCCGCCGGGCGGCCGCCTCGAGCCCGCAGCGCGGCGCCCGGTTGGCGCCCTACGCGGCGTGGACCGGTTTCGCCACCGCGCTGAGCACGGCGATCGCGCGCCGCAACCGACCCGCTGCGCTCAGGGGGCGCCGGAGTCGGTGACCGGGTCGATCTCCTGCAGCTCCAGGCTGCCGTCCGCGTCGACCTCGAGCACCTCGCGGCGGCGTTCCAGCGGCCCCGCGACGGTGGCGTGCTTGACCTGCCGGCCCCACAGCACGCGCTCGACCGGGACGACCCGCTTGTGCACGACCGGCTCCTCGCGGTACAGGATCAGCTCGGTGGGCTGCTCGTCGACGAACAGCGCTCCCGGCGCCGGTGTGGGGTCCACCGCGTCGTCGTACTCGACGTAGAACTCCTCCCGGCTCACGTCCACCTCGATGGTGATCGTCTCGGTCACGATCCGCTTGCCGATCCGGGCGGTCCCGTAGCGGCCGGGCAGCACCCTCGCGGTCTCGCGCTGCTCGTGCAGCACCAGTGCGGGCTCGCGCTCATGCCCGCCGGCCATGTCCTCGTCGGATAGCTCGCTCACTGCGGTACCTCCATACCCGCTCGATGAGAGGGACGCCGGGCGGAGCGCTGCTCCGCCCGGCGTCCCGAGGGCCGATCGCGACTAGAGCCGGTCGGTCCGGTCGTCGCGGACGCCGGTCTCCTCGATCTCCACCTGCTCCTTCTGGACGTCGGCCTGGACGTTCTCGGTGTCCTGCACGGTGCGCTTGTCCACGTCGATCCGCTCGACGGGCACGGTCTCCTTCTCGATGACCGGACGCTCTTCGTGCAGCGGCACCTCGACCTCCTCCTCGCTGAGGCTCGCGTTGCCGCCGCGGACCGTCTCGCCGTCCGCGATCGGGGTGCGCTCGACGCGCACCTCCTCGCGGCGCACCGGTACCTCGACGTTCTCCCGCTCGGTCACGACGTGCTTGCGCAGCCGCAGCCGTCCGGTCTCCCGCTCCTCGGTGCCCACGTCGAGACGCTCCTCGCGCCGCACCACGCCCTCGCCGGTGTCGCCGTCGTCGACGACGGCCTCGCGATCGCGGTCGATGCCCGAGTCGCGTCCGACGCGAGCGCCGTCCCCGACAGCAGCCCCGTCGTGCCGGATGCCGTCACCGCCGCGGGTGTAGTACTCGTAGAGCCGCCGTTCCTCGTCGAGGCTCAGGTGCTGATCGGCCGCCACGTTCGGCGCGTCCTTGACGTAGGACTTCTCGTACGGGACGTGGATCTCGTCGCCCGAGACCCGGGCCTCGCGCAGCGGCACGAAGGTCTCGTTCGTGCCGAACAGTCCGGTGTTCACCGTCACCCAGCTCGGACGGCCCGAGTCGTCGTCGGTGTACAGGGTTCCGACGCTGCCGATCTTGTCACCGTCGCGGTCGTAGACCTTGGCGTCGAGAAGCTCGTCGAAGCTGTCACGGGAGGTGAGGTCGTTACGGTCGTGTGCCATTGTTGCGCTCCTTGCATGTGATCGCGCGCGCAATGCCGCCGCGCGCGGTTCTGCGATGGGCGCCCGGCGCAACCCAGTGGGGGCGGGCGCCGGGCTCTGCTTTCTGCAGTGGCTGCCGGCGCTTCTTGTCGGCTGAGGCCGACACTAACCCCTGATGCGAGGACGGCGGGCGGAAATCTCGGGCCGCCTCACAAGGCGCTCACCTGGCCGAGGGCCGGGAGCGGGGAAACGGCTGCTGCCCGCACGCATGGAAGTGCCGATGTGGTGGCTTCTTCCCCAAGCCACCACACCGGCAGTGCCTATTAAAGCGCACCCGGGCGGGAGCGCGCCCGCAGACACGCCGCCCAACATCTAGTTGCGGGCGGGATTGTCGGGGCAGGCCCGCAGGAACGCGGCGCCGCCCACCTGCCGGGAGAGCACCGTGCGCCACAACGTGGCCGACACCGCAGACACCGCGTCGTCGGCCACGCTCGGCACGACGAGCCAGGCACCGAGCGCGATCTCGTACTCGAGCTGGCCCGGGTCCCAGCCGGCGTACCCGCGAAACAGCCGGACGCCGGCGACGGACGGCAGGATCACGTCGGGGTCGACGTCCCCCTCGACGCGATACAGGCTCTGGTGGCGGTACGCCTTGACCTCGACCAGCCCGGGGACGTCGAGGCCCTTGCGGCCGACCGCCAGGCACAGCACGAGCTCGGGATCGCACGGGCCGCCGCGGTGCAGCTTGCGCGGCGGCAGCGCCGAGCGCCACCAACGCGGCAGCGCGGTGCGCACGTCGTCGCGGGTGGGCTCGGAGAGGATCACGCCCTGGTAGCCGTCGTCGAAGTCGCCCACGATCAGCACCACCGTGCGCTCGAAGCCGGGGTCGCCGAGGGACGGCATCGCCACCAGGAGCGCGCCGACCTCTGGACGGTCGAGGCCCGCCGGCCCCACGCCGTCCAGCCAGTCGGTCACGTCGTCGCGGTGCATCCTTCTCATTGTCCCAGCCGCGCGGCCGGGCACCCTGCCGGGCACCCCGGCGCCCGAACCGACCGCCCCACGCACGCCGCACCCCCGTCTCAGCCAGCCCCGCACACAAGGGTCGTAGGCTGGTGCTCGTGAGCGAGCGGCTGGAGAAGACCTACCCGGCCCACGCACATCCGCATCTGGACGCCCTGCGCGGCTCGCACGCCGTGAAGGCGATCCTGGGCCTCCCGGGATTCCGCCGGCTGTACGGCGCCCGTCTCGCCTCCCAGTGGTCCGACGGGATGTTCCAGGCCAGCCTCGCCGGCACCGTGCTGTTCAATCCCCAGCACGCCGCCACCCCGGCGGACATGGCCGCCAGCTTCGCGGTGATGCTGCTGCCGTACTCGTTGATCGGCCCGTTCGTCGGCGTCCTGCTCGACCGGTACAGCCGGCGGCACCTGATGACCATCGCGCAGCTGCTGCGTGCGGTGGCCGTGGTGGCGACCTGCGTGCTGGTCTGGGCCGGCTACCAGGGCTTCGGCTTCTACGCGCTGGCCCTGGTGTCGCTGTCGCTGTCCCGGTTCTTCCTGTCCGGCCTGTCCGCGGCGCTGCCGCACGTCGTTCCCCGCAACACGCTGGTCACCGCCAACGCGTTCTCCACGACCAGCGGCACGGTCGTCTCGATCCTCGGCGGGGCCTGCTCCATCGCGCTGCTGAGCCTGACCGGCAAGAGCGACCACGGCTACGCGGTCGTGGCCGCGACCAGCCTGCTCGGACCGCTGCTGTCGGCGTGGCTGATGAGCCTGTTCGCGCCGGCCGCGATCGGCCCCGACCACGCCACCCGGCAGTCCGCGCAGCGGATCGTCGACGTGCTGCGGGGCGTCGTCGAGGGCGCCCGGCACATCTACGCGCACCGCGAGGTGGCCGGCGTGCTGACCTCCATCGCCGCACACCGGTTCATCTTCGGCGCGGTCGGTGTCTCGATCCTGCTGCAGTTCAAGAACCACGTCCCGGCCGGTGGCCTCGTCCCGCGGGACATCGCCGGCATCGGGATGGCGCTCGGCATCGGCGGTCTCGGCGCGCTCATCGCGGCGGCGATCACCCCGGCCGTGGCGCGCGCAATCGGGAAGAACGCCTGGATCGTGATCGCGTACGGCACGCTCGGCACGGCGTCCGGGCTGATCATGCTGATCGACCGGCCGTGGTCGATGATCGTCGCGTCGTTCTGCCTCGGCTTCGCCGGGCAGGCCGTGAAGGTGTGCGCCGACACGATCGCGCAGGAGACCATCGACGAGTCCTTCCAGGGCCGCACCTTCGCCGTCTACGACACGACCTTCAACGTGTCGTTCGTGATCGGTGTCGTGCTCGCGGCGTACGCGCTGCCGGGCTCCGGGCGCACCAGCTGGTTCTTCGTGTCGATCGCGGTCATGTACGCCGCGGTCGCCGCGCTGTACCGGCTGATCGCGCTCAAGCACGAGGTCCGCCGCTAGCCCCCGTTGTGTCGTGCCCACTTCGGGCGACGTCGCCCGGAGTCGTCACACGACAACGGGGGACGTCGACCGCGGGAGCTACAGGCCCTCGCGGGCGGCCCACGCGCGCAGCTCGGCGACCGCCTCGTCGTGATCCAGCGGACCGCGGTCCAGACGCAGCTCCTTGAGGAACTTCCACGCCCGGCCGACCGTGGGGCCGGGCGGCAGGCCCAGGATGCGCATGATCTCGTTGCCGTCGATGTCCGGGCGCACCGCCGCCAGATCCTCCGCCTGCCGCAGGTGCTCGATGCGCGCCTCCAGTGCGTCGTACGACGCGGACAGCCGCGCGGCGCGCCGCTTGTTGCGGGTGGTGGAGTCGGAGCGGACCAGCACGTGCAGCCGCGGGAGCAGGTCGCCGGCGTCGGTGACGTAGCGCCGGACGGCGGAGTCCGTCCACTGGCCGTCGCTGAAGCCGTGGAAGCGCAGGTGCAGGAACGTCAGGTTGCCGACGTCCTCGACGATCTGCTTCGAGTAGCGCAGCGCGCGCAGCCGCTTGCGGACCAGCTTGGCGCCGACCACCTCGTGGTGATGGAAGCTGACGCCGCCGGCCGGCTCGTGGCGACGGGTGGCTGGCTTGCCGACGTCGTGCAGCAGCGCCGCCAGCCGGATCACCAGGTCGGGCCCCGGGAGGCCGAGCCGCGGCTCCAGGTCGATCGCCTGGTCGAGCACGGTCAGCGAGTGCGTGTAGACGTCCTTGTGCTGGTGGTGCTCGTCGATCTCCATCCGCAGCGCGGCCAGCTCCGGCAGCACGACGTCCGCGATGCCCAGCTCGACCATCGCCTCGAGGCCAGGCCTGGGCCGGGCGGTGAGCAGCAGCTTGGTCAGCTCTCCCTGCAGCCGCTCGGCGGTGATCCGGCTGAGCTCCCCGGACATCCGGGCGGCGGCCGCAGCGGTCGCCGGGTCCGCCGCGAAGCCGAGCTGGGCGATGAACCGGACCAGCCGGAAGATCCGCAGCGGGTCGTCGGCGAATGACTCCTCGGGTGCGGCCGGCGTACGCAGCAGCCGGCGCCGGAGATCGCCCGCGCCGTCGTACGGGTCGTGGAAGGTCCCGTCGAGCAGGGAGACCGCCATCGCGTTGACGGTGAAGTCGCGCCGGGCGAGGTCCTCGGTGATCGAGTCACCGAAGGCCACCTCGGGGTTGCGGCTGATGCGGTCGTAGCGGTCGGCGCGGTAGGTGGTGATCTCGATCTGGAAGCCGCGATGAGTCAGCGCGACGGTCCCGAACTCGATGCCGGTGGTCCAGACCGCCTCGGCGTATCCCTCGATCAGCTCCAGCACCTGCTGCGGGTGCGCGGACGTCGTCATGTCGAGATCGGTCGAGCGCCGCAGGTCCAGGATGCCGAGCACGGCGTCGCGAACCGGGCCGCCGACGAGGGCCAGCTCGTGGCCGGCGTCCCGGAACCGGGTGACCAGCGGGCCCAGCACGGGTTGCAGCACGGCGACCAGCTGGGCGGTCTGCTCGGGGATAGTCATCACGGATGAGGGTACCGAGGGGTGGCCGGCTGGTATCCCGGCCGGCCGGGGTCGCCGGGATACGGCCGGGCGGTAGGGGCGGACCCGTGCGGCCACTGCGGACGTCCCGCCGGAGGTGCCCAGCGGTGCGGGACGGGCGCGTACGGCGGCTGCCCGCCGCGGCCGGCGATCGCCGCGATCTGGCGCATCCGCGCCCGGGCCGCGCCCCAGCCGGCCACCCGCTCGGCGTACCGGGCACCGGAGCCGTGCCGCACGTCCACCTCGACCGGGACCCATCCCGCCGCGCGGGCCAGCACGGCGAAGGGCAGCACCAGCCACTGCAGAATCGACTCGGCGAGGAAGAACGGGGTGATGAGCAGCGCCGGGATCATGAACGGCAGCGTGACGACGAGGACGATCAGCCCCAGGACGGCGGAGACCGGATCGTCGCCGAAACCGGTGCCCCAGTCGGGCACCAGCTGCCAGGCGCCGGTGAACGCGCGCCGGGTGGTGCTGCGCCACGGGAGCCAGCGGCGCCCGATGACGACCCTGACCGGCGTGGCCTCCGGCGGCGCCGCGAACCCGTCCACGCGCACGGCCGTCCTCCCCGAGCAGATCTGTCCCGATGCCGGCGAGAACGCTACCGCGTCCCGCAGCCACCGGCCGACCCCCGGTCCCCGTCGCCGCTGCTGCTTTCCGGAAATTGAACGGCGACTTGGTTAACGTAGGACCATGGCTCGTTCGCTTCCCCCGGATCAGGCAGTTGGTCCCGCCGATCCTCGTGATGCGCGCGGCGAGGCGGCCGAGGAGAAGCCCCGGGGACGCCGTCCGAGCCCGATCGACGTCATCGCGCACCGCAGCGGCAAGCAGCCGGGCCGCACCACGAAGCCCCGCCGCCACATGCCGCGTAGCGACGAGTTCTCCGCGGGCGGCCTCGTCGTACGGCGCAACGGCACCCCGCCGTCCGCCGCCATCATCGGCCGGACCGACCGTCGCGGCCGGTTGCTCTGGTCGCTGCCGAAGGGCCACATCGAGGCCGGGGAGACCGCCGCGCAGGCCGCCGTCCGCGAGGTCGAGGAGGAGACCGGCATCGTGGGAAGCGTCGTGGCGCACCTCGGTAAGATCGACTACTGGTTCGTGGCCGACGGACGCCGCGTGCACAAGACAGTCACCCACTTCCTGATGAACGCCATCGGTGGAGAGCTCAGTGACGAGGATGCCGAGGTGGTCGCGGTCGCATGGGTGCCACTCGACGACCTGGCACGCCGCCTGGCCTACGCCGACGAGCGGCGGATCGCGATCGACGCCATCCGGATGCTGGCCGATACCGCGTGAGCGGACCGGCCCGCCGTCCGCTGCCGAACCTGCTCATCGCGCTCTTCGCGGCGTTGCTGGCCGTCGGCGCGCAGCCCGGGTTCGCCGACCCGACGTCCGGCCCGCCGCGCAAGGAACCGCTGCCGGTCAAGGTCACGATCACCACCATCGCGCCGACGGTCTCCAAGGGGGACGAGCCGGTCCAGGTCACGGCCGAGGTCACCAACAACGGCGATCGCGCCATCACCGACATGTGGGCGCGGCTGCAGCGTGACAAGCGGGTCGTCGATCGGGCCGGTCTGCTGGCGCTGGACAAGCGCCAGCCCGCCTACGCCTCGGCGATCGGCCCGAACACCGACCTCGGCATCACGCTCGAGCCCGGCCAGACCAGGACCATCCAGCTGAGCGCAGCCCGCAGCGCCCTCGGGATCACCGATGCCGGCAGCTACCCGATCATGCTCAATCTGCAGGGCGCGATCGGCGGCACCGAGGGCCGCGTGGGACAGGCCGCGTTCACGCTGCCCCGCTCGCCGGTCGCCCCTGCCGCGCGCCTGCAGGTGGGATGGGTGCTGCCCCTGATCGACCGGCCGCATCGCTCCCGGTCGGCGACGGTGTTCACCGACGACGACCTGCGGCCGCTGATCGAGACCGGCGGCCGGCTGGAGAACATCCTCGCGGCGGCCGAGACGTACGGCGCGGCGGCGCAGGTGACCCTCGTGGTGGACCCCGAGCTCGTCGACGAGCTCAGCGCGATGGCGGCGGGATACCAGGTGAAGGGCAAGGGCGGCCCCACGACCGGCCCCGGCAAGGCCGTCGCCGCCGCGTTCCTCGAGCGTCTGACGAAGCTGGCCGAGACGACCCCCATCGTGAGCACGGCGTACGCCGACATCGACGTCGTCGCCACCGTCCGCGCGGGGCTCGGCGGCCTGCTCAAGCAGGCCCGGCAGCGCGGTGCGGAGGTCGTCAAGCAGGTTCTCGGCGTCCCGCCGGTCACCACGGTCGCGTGGCCCGCGGACGGCATCGTCACCGAGACCGCCCTCGGGGTGCTGCGCGACGACCAGGTCAGCGACGTCCTGCTCGGCGGCGCGTCCTTCGGCCAGGAGGACTACCTCGCCTCGGAGGACGACGTCACCGAGAGCGCGGCGACGGCGCTGCCGGGAATCCGGGCGACGGTGGCCGACCCCGCGCTGACCCGCATCCTCGGCCAGGGCTCGCAGTACGCCGGCGGCCCGGCCGCAGCGACCGAGCAGCTCGCCGCCGAGCTGATGGCCATCCTCGCGCAGGCGCCGAATCGGGCCCGCACCGTCCTGCTGCTCCCGCCCCGGCAGTGGCAGGTCTCCGCGGATCTCGCCGACCGGCTGATGACGCTCACCACCACCGCGCCGTGGCTGCAGCCGGTGCCGTTGGACGACGTCGTCTCCGGGCAGCCGCAAGACCGCGGGCCGCTGCAGTACCCCTCGACGATGTCCACCCAGGAGCTGCCCGCGTCCGCCCTCGCGCAGCTGCAGGGCCCGATCACCCAGGTCGGCGAGCTCGGCACCGCGTTCGACCCAGGGGCCGATCGCCAGGAGGTGCTCGGACCGATCGAGGAGATCATCTTCCGGGGCGCCAGCTCCGCCTGGCGCGGCGACGGCAAGCAGGTCACCGCGGGCGCGCTGGACGCCGGCGCGGCGCTCGACGACGTGCGCGACCAGATCCGCATCGTGACTCCGAACAACGGCTCCTACACGCTCTCCTCCAGCGACGCACCGCTGGTGCTCACCGTCGAGAACAACCTCGCCGTCCCCGTGCACTTCCGCATCGGTCTCGACCCGCGCCAGTCCTCGGGGCTGTCGCCGGCGGACATCGGCGTGCAATCGATCCCCGCGCGCTCGCGCGCCACCATCAAGCTGCCGACCAAGGTCGAGCGCTCCGGCACGTTCAGCGTCGTCGCGCAGATCAGCACGCCCGAGGGCAAGCCGCTCGGCAAGGACGTGATGGTGAAGGTGTCGTCGTCGGCCTACGGCACCGTCGCGCTCCTCGTCACCGGCGTCGCGTTCACCCTGCTCCTCGCGCTGATCGCCCGGCGCTGGTGGCGGCGACGCCAGTTCCAGGCCCAGGAACGCGCCCGCGAGTCCGGCCGGCTCCAGGGCGGCGAACCACCTCTGGACGGCGCGGCGCTGCCGGAGGCCGGGCACCTTCCGGAGGATGGCCGTCGTCCGGACGCCGAGCACCTCCCCGATGACGAGCTGCACCACACTCCCGGCACGAAGGACGAGACCCCATGAGCCAAGGCGGCTTGCTCCGCTCCGCAGGCCAGGTCGCCGCCGGCACCCTGATGTCGCGGATCACCGGCTTCGCGCGCACCCTGGCGCTGGCCGCACTGCTCGGGTCGACGCTCACCAACGACGCCTACAACGTCGCCAACACGCTGCCCAACATGGTCTTCGAGCTGCTCCTCGGCGGCGTCCTGACCTCGGTCATCGTGCCGCTTCTGGTGCGGGCGGAGAAGGACGCCGAGGAGCGCGGCGGCGACCCGAACGCCTACGCGCAACGGCTGTTCACCCTCGCCACGCTCGGGCTGACCGCTGCCACGGTCGTCGGCATGCTCGCCTCCGGGCTGCTGGTCACCATGATGGGTCTGGGCCCGTCCCGCCCGAACCACGGCACCGCCACCCTCATGGCGGTGTTGCTGCTGCCACAGATGATCTTCTACGGCATCGGGGCGCTCGCGGGCGCCGTCCTGAACACTCGCGAGTCGTATCGCGCGTTCGCGTGGGCTCCGGTGCTGAACAACATCGTGGTCATCCTCGTGGCCGTCGGCATGATCTGGCTGCGCCAGGACCGCGCCGAGCTGTCGACCACCGGCGTGGTCGTCCTGTCGGTGGGGACGACGCTGGGCATCGTGGCGCAGGCGCTCGTGCTCATCCCGAGCTGGCGCAAGGCCGGCTTCCGATGGAAGTGGCGGACCGACTTCCGCGGAGTGGGGCTCGGTGAGCTGCGCTCGCTCGCGGGCTGGGTGCTGGCGTACGTGGTCATCGGGCAGATCGGGTTCATCGTCGCGACCAACGTGGCCAACGTCGCGTCCGCCCGTCTCACGCCGGGCGAGCAGTCGAAGTGGACCTACGCCGCGCTGCTGTTCCAGCTGCCGTACGGCATCCTCGGCGTGTCGCTGCTGACCGCGCTGATGCCCAAGATGTCCCGCGCGGCGCGCGACCACGACTGGCCGCGCGTCAAGGAGTACCTCGCGGACGGCACCCGGCTCACCGGCCTCGGGCTGATCCCGGTGAGCGTCGCCTTCTGGCTGCTCGCCGTCCCGCTGACGGTGCTGTTCTTCGACGTCGGAGCGTTCGGCGGCGAGGCCGCCCGCTCGACCGGCCTGATCCTCGCGGCCGCCTCCTTCGGGCTGCTGCCGTACGCCGTCACCCTCCTGCAGCTGCGGGTGTTCTTCGCCGCGAAGGACGCGCGGACGCCGTCCCTCGTCATGGTCGGCATCGTCGCCGTGCGCATCGTGCTGAGCCTCGG
The DNA here is from genome assembly GCF_009602465.1 of Cumulibacter manganitolerans. NCBI lineage: Bacteria > Bacillati > Actinomycetota > Actinomycetes > Geodermatophilales > Geodermatophilaceae > Cumulibacter > Cumulibacter manganitolerans. The sequence goes on from NZ_WBKP01000012.1 coordinate 52,404, forward strand.
GTGCCTCCTGCTCCCCGCTCGGTACATCGTGCTCGGCCTTGCGGTGGCCAACAGCGTCGCCTTCCTGGTGGGCGCGGTGGTCGGCGACGTCGTCCTGCGGCGCCGCTTCGGCCGGCTCGGCACCGGCGCGGTGCTGGCGCAGCTCGTGCGGATCACGGCGGCCGCCCTCGTCGGCGTGGCCCTCGCCACCCCGGTCTACCTGTGGCTCAGCACCCTGCTGTCCGGCGTCGACGCGTGGAACCTCGAGGGGCTCACCGGCGTACCCCTGCTGTCGATGAGCAAGCTGCAGATCGCGACAGTGCTGGCCGTCGCCGCTGCGGTCGGGCTCGTCGGGTTCGTCGCTGCCGGCATCGGTCTGCGCATTCCCGACCTGCGCAGGCTGGTCCGCCGGTAGCCGCCGCGATTGTGGCGGTGCCGACGGCTCGCCCGGCCCTTACCGGCGGCGCGGTAGTTTGGGTACGCCCACGCACCACGTGCACCCGACCCCGAGCGAACGAGGCCATGGCAGAGCGCACCGACCACGACCCCGATCGTGACCCCGTCGCGGCGTCCCCCGCGGGCGCGGAGCACCCCGCCGGCCACCTTCCGCCGGAGCCGACCGGCGACGACCGCGACTGGGTGCACGCCACCGCACCGATCCCGGCGTACCGCGAGGCACCCGCACCGACCGACTCGACCGAGCAGGAGGACGGCCCCGTGGTCGCCGACGAACCCGCCACCCGCACCGCGACCGCCGCCGCCGCCGCCGCGGGAGCATCGCCGGCACGGCCCCGGCGCAAGCGGGCGGCTCGCAACAAGTGGCAGGTGCTCGGCCTGGCCGCGCTCGCGCTGGTCGGGGCGCTGCTGCTCGGCTGGTTCGGCGGGCTGCTCGCCGGCAAGGCGTTCGGGCCGGAGCAGCCCAAGCCGAGCGCCGCCGCGACCAAGACCACCGACGCGAAGGCCACCGGCGAAGGCACCACGCCCGGCGAGTCGATCAAGATCACCGGCGCCAGCCTGTTCGACCCACCGCCGGGAGACGGGCAGGAGAACCCGGACCGGATCGCGCTGTCGTACGACGGGCAGCCCGGCACCACCTGGCCGACGCTGCAGTACAAGGGCTCGGCCAAGTTCGGCAACCTCAAGCCCGGCGTCGGAATCGTCTACGACCTGGGCGCCGAGAAGTCGGTCTCGAAGGTGCAGATCCGGACCACCCTGCCGGGTGCGACGGTCGAGATCCGCACCGGCGCCGCTTCCGGCGGCACCCTCGATCAGTTCCCGGCGGTCGCCGGGCCCGTGCAGCTGCAGGAGACCACCGACATCCCGCTGCCGGGTGGCACCAAGACCCGCTACGTGCTGGTGTGGATCACCCAGCTGGTCAACCAGCAGGGCTTCTACCAGGCCTCCCTGTCCGAGGTCGGCATCATCAGCTAGTTGAGCTACCAGCGAGAATGCCGGAAGATGACGGCACACCACGCCACGTGGCCGCCGCTGGCCGCGCCCGACGCCCCCGTAAGGTGATCGCGTGACCACATTCGCCGTCGACGACGACCCGCGCTCCGACAAGGAGCTGCTCGCCGACCATGTCACCGGCGATCCGTACGCGTTCGAGCGCATCGTCCAGCGGCACCGCAGCCGGTTGTACGCCGTGGCGCTGCGCACGATGCGCGACCCCGAGGATGCCGCCGACGCCTTGCAGGACGCCCTCATCTCGGCGTTCCGCGCGGCGTCGTCATTCCGCGCCGAGGCGCAGGTCACCACCTGGCTGCACCGCATCGTCGTCAACGCCTGCCTGGACCGCATCCGGCGCAAGCAGGCTCGCCCCACCTCGCCCCTTCCAGAAGAAGGCCCCGGCGAGCCCGCCGATCCGCGGGACGCCCTCGGTGAGCGTGACATGTCCATGCTCATTCAGGACGCGCTCATGAAGATTCCGGAGGATCAGCGCGCAGCGATCGTCCTCGTCGACGTCCAGGGCTATTCGGTCGCCGATGCGGCCGCCGTCCTCGACGTCCCCGAGGGCACCATCAAGAGCCGGTGTGCCCGGGGCCGTACCAAGCTCTCGGTAATTCTCGGGCACCTGCGGAACCGGGACGGCTGACCGTCCGTCCCACTGGCACCGCAGCCAGACCACCCACCGGCTCGCCTGGGGCAGCGCGCTGTCCTAGGCTAGTTAGTTGAACGTTCACCTTGCCTTTCGGCAGGGATGACGTCGCGGCCGGTCGAGCCGCGCCGTCATGCACCCAAGGAGACGTCATGACCCAGAACCCCCACGACGCGGGCGTGCCCGGGGCATGCCCGGACGTGGACACGCTGGCCGACCTGCATGCCGGCGTGCTCGATGACGTCACCGCGCGCACCCTGCGCGCGCACGCGGCCTCGTGCGAGGCGTGCACCGAGGTGCTGGCCGCGCTCGATGCGACGGTCGCGTCCCTGGGCTCGATGCCGTCGCCGCAGATCCCGCCCGACGTCGCGGCCCGGCTGGATCGAGCGCTGGCCATCGAGGCCGGTCGCGTCGACCCCGGCCACGGCGCCGGCGGGTTCTCGGCGCCACCCACCTCGGCCGACGTGCGCCGGCTCCCGGTCGACCGGTCCCGCGGCACCGCCTCGCCGACGGACGGCCCAGGGAGCGCGGTCGCCAGCCTCGCGGCGCACCGCGAGCGCCGCGCCGGCCGGGGAAGGCTGCTGATGGCCGCGGCGGCCGCGGCCGCCGTGCTGGGCATCGGAACGCTCGTCATCACGCAGAACGGCAACGGCTCCACGAGCACCCAGGCGGCGAGCCAGTCGACGGCGACCGACGCATCGCCGGGGCGCAGCGGAAACGGCACCGTACAGAGCTTCAGCTCTCCCAAGGACGTCCTCGAGCGGGGTGCGATCCAGAACGACCAGGTGGCGCCGGAGGTCGCCGGCAAGATGGCCGAGCTGGCCGAGCGCAACAAGTGCCTCAGCCAGATCATCCCGCGCCCGGCGGCGGCCCCGGAGGCCGTCGAGGCGGGCTCGCACAACGGCACCAAGGCGTACGCGTTCGTCTTTCCGACCAAGGACCCCGACATCGTCGAGATGATCATCGTCGACGCCGCCGACTGCTCGGTGCGCCTGGACACCGTCACCGGCCCCCGCAAGTAGCCGCCGCGCGCGGACGTGCTCCGGTGCCCGCGTTCGCCGGTGCACCCGGAATAGCCCGCCTACGATGTACGTTGCACCTACTCCGGTCAAACACATCGAGATGGGTTAACTGCGTTGAGCACAGACGTCCGTAACGTGATCATCATCGGCTCCGGCCCTGCGGGCTACACCGCTGCCATCTATACGGCCCGCGCCAACCTCCACCCATTGGTCTTCGAGGGCAGCCAGTACGGCGGCGCCCTGATGACCACGACCGAGGTCGAGAACTTTCCCGGCTTCGTCGAGGGCATCGACGGCCCGCTGCTCATGAGCAACCTACGCGGCCAGGCCGAGCGCTTCGGCGCCGACCTGCGCTCGGAGGACGTCACCGAGGTCGACCTCACGTCGTCCCCGAAGGTGGTCAAGGTGGGTGACGAGACCTATCTCGCGAACGCCGTCATCATCGCGACCGGCTCGAAGTACCGCTACATCGGCCTGCCCAACGAGGAGCGACTGCTCGGCCGCGGCGTGTCGGCGTGCGCGACGTGTGACGGGTTCTTCTTCCGCGACCAGGACATCGCCGTCGTCGGCGGCGGCGACAGCGCGATGGAGGAAGCGACCTTCCTGACCCGCTTCGCCCGGTCCGTGACGATCGTGCACCGCCGGGAGGAGTTCCGTGCCTCCCAGATCATGCTCGACCGCGCCCGGGCGAACGAGAAGATCCGCTGGGCGCTGAACGAGCGGGTCGTGGACGTCGTCGGGGACGAGAAGGTCTCCGCTCTGGAGCTCGAGAACACCCAGACCGGCGAGCGTCGGACGCTCGAGGTGGGCGGCTTGTTCGTGGCCATCGGCCACGACCCCCGCAGCGAGCTGTTCGCCGGTCAGGTCGACCTGGACGACGCCGGTTACGTGCTCGTCAAGGGGCGCTCCACCAGCACGAACCTGCAGGGGGTGTTCGCCTGCGGCGACGTGGTGGACCACACCTACCGCCAGGCCATCACGGCGGCCGGCACCGGCTGCTCGGCCGCGATCGACGCCGAGCGCTGGCTCGCGGAGCGTCCGGCCGTCGACGCGCAGCCCTCGCTGGCCGAGCGCTCGTAGATCCACATCCATCGATATCAACGCCATCCACCTACCAGAGGAGACTCCATGGCAGCCAACATCGTCACCGTCACCGAGCAGAGCTTCGCCGCAGACGTCCTGAACAGCGATAAGCCCGTGCTCGTCGACTTCTGGGCCGAGTGGTGCGGCCCCTGCAAGATGGTCGCCCCGGTCCTCGAGGAGATCGCCGGCGAGGTGAAGGACAAGCTGACCATCGCCAAGGTCAACATCGACGAGAACCCGCAGATCGCTCAGAACTACCAGATCATGTCCATTCCGACCATGACGGTGTTCTCCGGCGGCGAGGCCGTCAAGAGCATCGTCGGGGCGAAGCCGAAGGCGGCCATCAAGGCCGAGCTGTCGCAGTGGATCTAGACTGATCAACCGAAGTCCAGCCGCGGGCGCCGTCCATGGCGACGGCGCCCGCGGCATTTCCGGAGCGGTTCATCGTCACCCGTCGATGCTCGGCTCTCGGCAGCCCGCAGGAGTAGCGATGATGAAGACGATCACCCTCGGCGATCGAGGCCCCTCCGTCATCGAGGTCAGATCGATGCTGCACGCCCTCGGGCTGCTGGCCGCCGGGCCACGGCCCGATTCCCAGGACCTCGCCTCCGAGTACGACCAGAGCTGCATGCTCGCCGTCCGGCAGTTCCAGCAGGAACGCGGTCTGGTGGCTGATGGCGCGGTCGACGTCGACACCTATCTCGAGCTCACCGGTGCGCAGTACCACCTCGGCGACCGGGTCCTGCGGATGGTGCCCGAGCGGGTTCTGCGGGGCGACGACGTGCGGCAGCTTCAACAGCAGCTCGCCGAGCTCGGCTTCCACATCGGCAACGTCGACGGAATCTTCGCCCTGCAGACGGCCGACAGCGTCCGCGCCTTCCAGAGCGACTACGGCCTGGTGGCCGACGGGGAATGTGGCCCCAAGACCACCCGCGCCCTGCGCAACCTGTTTCCGAAGGTGACCGGGGGGTCGTTGTCGCATCTGCGTTCGCGGGCCCACCGTCGCTCGTCCGGCCCCGAGCTGGTCGGGCGACACATCTACCTGGACGTCGCCAGCGGCGATGACGCGGCCGGTTTCACGTGGAACGTCGGCGAGCGGGTCCGCGACCACCTCGAGCTCCTCGGCGCCAACGCCACGCTCCTCGATACGCGGCGCCGGCCCAACAGCGCCGCCGAGCGGGCCGAGAACGCCAACGCGGTGTCCGCCGACCTCTTCGTGAGCGTGCAGGTCGCCTCGCACACCGCCGACCGCGCAGAAGGCAGCGCGACCTACTACTTCGGCTCGCCGTCCTACGTCTCCACCGTCGGGCGCGAGATCGCCGGCCTGCTGCATCGGGAGGTCGCCGCCCGCACCCCGTTCGTCGACCTAGGCGTCTTTCCGCAGGTCGTGGAGGTCCTGCGGCTCACCCGCATGCCGGCGGTGCTGCTCGAAGTCGGGCATGTGACCAACCCAGCGGACCTGGAGCGCATGCTGATGGAGGACGTCCGTGCGTCGGTCGCGGAGGGCATCGTGGCGGCGATCCAGCGGTTCTATCTGGATGCCCCCGACGAGTACCCGACGGGCACCTGGCGAATCCCGAGTGGCGTCTTCTAGTCCCTACCTCTCGCGGTCGGCACCCGGCTGCTCGCCGCCGGCGTCGCCGTCGCGCACCCTGCTGGTCGCAAGGGGCGGCGCCATCATCGAGATGATGCGCTCGAGATCGTCCACCGACGCGAACTCCACGACGATCTTGCCCTTGCTGCGCCCGAGCTGAACCAGTGCGCGCGTGTCGAAGTGGTCGGAAAGGCGTTCCGCGAGAGCGCTCAACGCCGGGGCAGTCACCGTTCGGCGGCGAGACGAGCGGCGCGTCGGCTCGCCCTGCGAGGCGTGCAGGGACACCGCCTCCTCGGTTGCCCGCACCGAAAGGCCCTCGGCGACGATCCGGTTGGCCAGCGCCTCCTGGGCGTCCGAATCCTCCAACGACAGCAGCGCTCGGGCGTGCGACCCCGACAGCACGCCGGCTGCGACCCGATTCTGCACCCGCGTCGGGAGCTTCAGCAGCCGGATCGTGTTGGAGATGACCGGACGGCTGCGCTTGATCCGCTGCGCGAGCTCCTCGTGGGTCACCCCGAACTCGTCGATCAGCTGCTGGTAGGCCGCGGCCTCCTCCAAGGGGTGCAGCTGTACGCGATGGATGTTCTCCAGCAGCGCATCGCGCAGCATGGCGTCGTCGTCCGTCTGGCGGACGATCACCGGAATCCGGTCCACCCCGGCGAGCCGGGCGGCGCGCAGTCGTCGCTCGCCCATGATCAGCTCGAAGCCGTCGCCGGCCTCGCGGACCACGATCGGCTGCAGGAGCCCGAACTCCTTGATGGATTCGGACAGCTCGCCCAGCTCGTCGTCATCGAAGACCTGCCGGGGGTTCTTCGGGTTGGCGGAGATCCGAGAGGGGTCCAGCTCGAGCAGCACCGCAGCCGGCTCGCCGGGGCTGGTTTCACGTGAAACGTCGTCCGGCGCGACCGACGGGGGTCGGTGGCCGGGGCCGTCCGATGATGAGTCCTTCGCCGTCGCGGCAGCGGGCTCTTCGTCTGGTTCGGCAGCGCCCACAACGCCGGCTGGGGCGGAAGCGGCCACGCCGTCCGGTACCGGGATGCCGTCCCCTTGCCCCTCCACGGGGCCGGACAGCGGCGAGTTGTCCACATCCTCGTCCACAGCCGCAGACGACGTCCGTTCCGTCGCGGCGCTCGCCGCGGAGCGGGTGTCGTCGTCGGGTGCAGGCTCCTGACCTGGGCCTTCTGCGGGCGAGCCGCTATCCGGTCGGTCGGCTCGGGCGCTCAGCACGTCGTCCACGAGCTGCTGCTTCGTCTCGTCATCCACAACAGGAGGGTTGTCCAGGGCCGACCAGAAGTGTCCCTTGCCGGAGGAGGAGCCGGGTAGCGGCGCCGAGGGGATCAACGCGCCGAGGCCACGTCCCAGCCCGCCCCTGCGGGTCGGCTGCTCGGGCTTCCGGTCGGGCGCGTCAGACATCGGCTCTCCGTTCAATCGGTTTCACGTGAAACGTTGGTGCGGGTGGCATCCTACTGCCTCGCGGAGAGCTCGCGAGCCGCGGCCGCGTAGGCGACGGCGCCGCGGGAGTCGCCGTCGTAGCTCATCACCGACATCCCATAGCTGGGCGCCTCGCTGACCTTGACGCTGCGCGGGATGATGGTGCGCATGACCGTGTCGCCGAAGTGGGCACGGACCTCGTCGACCACCTGCCCGGCGAGCTTGGTACGGGCGTCGAACATCGTCAGCAGCATGGTGGACACGTGCAGCGCGGGGTTGAGATAGCCCTTGATCAGCTCGACGGTCTCGAGCAGCTGACCGAGCCCTTCGAGGGCGTAGTACTCGCACTGGACGGGTATCAGCACCTCCGCCGCCGCGGCCAGCGCGTTCACCGTGAGCAGCCCGAGGGACGGCGGGCAGTCGATGAAGACGTAGTCGTAGCGATCATCGTCGACATGGGCAGCCAGGTAGTTCGTGATCGCCTGTCGCAGACGGAACTCGCGGCCCACCATCACACCGGCGAGCTCCACCTCCGCACCGGCGAGATCGCTCGTCGCCGGAACGCAGAAGAGCCGGCCGTCCGGCACGCCCGGGGCGGAGACGGCCTGAGCGGCCTTCTCGAGGGGGAGCTTGTCGACGATCACGTCGTAGGTGGACGGTGTGCCCTGTGGATGGTCGATGCTGAATCCGGTGCTGGCATTGCCCTGCGGATCCAAGTCGATGACGAGGACCTTCAGACCGGCCATGGCCAGGGCGGCCGCGAGGTTGACCGTGGTCGTCGTCTTGCCCACGCCGCCCTTCTGGTTCGAGACGGTCATCACGCGCGGCGTCTCGGGGCGCTGGAGGTGCGGGATCTGTGCCGTGGCGGCCTCCGGTTCGAGCGCTGACGGAGGGGGCGCCGCGACGTCGGGGTCCCCGGAGCCGACGTTCATGGGTGCGCCGTCCTCCTCGGGCGCGAGCCGCACTGTCTCGCGCGCCGGCGTCGTCGTCACCGCAGGGCGCGCCACGGACGGCTCCGCAGCGGCGGCGGGTCGGTCGAGCGTCGCCGCGGCTGTCGTTTCACGTGAAACACCGTTCCGGGAGGGGGCTCCGCCGCCCGTCGTCGGAGCTGGCGAGAGCGGCGCGGAGGCGGTGCGCGCCACCGCCGGCAGCCCGTCGGTGTCACTTGTGGTTTCACGTGAAACGCGACGGTCGTGACGCGGCGGGATAGAGGGGGAGCCGGCGGAAGCCGACGAGCGTGGCACGTCGGTCGTACGCTCGCCGCTCGTTTCACGTGAAACGTCGCCGATGTCGTTGCGACGGTCCTCCGACACCCGATCAGCCGACGGAGTCGGCGACGCGTAGTCTGCACCCACCGGCCGGCTGGTTTCACGTGAAACCAGGGCAACGGCTTCCGGATTCCACCCCAGGCCGGTCGCCGACTCCTTGTGCTCGACCGGCCGCCGCTTACGGGGCCATCCCAGCTTCGACGACGTGAAGCTCACCGTATCCTCCGGCTCGATCGGGGTTGGGCGGCGAGCACCCGCGCGGAATGCACGCCATCGGGACTGGCCAGGTCCAGGATATCGAAGCCGGTCACCAGGGCTCGCTGGCGCGGGCTCAGCTCGCCGATCTCGCGCTCCACCGAACGGCCCTTCATCGCGGCGATGAAGCCGTCGGGGTTCGTCAACGGGACACACCATTCCAGCAGCCGCCCCAATGGGGCAACCGCCCGCGACGTAACGACCGCATAGCGGCCGATCTCACGCGGGGACGATGGTTCACCGGCGCGGGCGCGAACCACCCGTACGTTCTCCAGGCCCAGGTCCGTCACGATCTCACGCAGGTAGTCGGTACGGCGCTGCAGCGGATCGACTAGCGTCACCAGGAGATCGGGGCGCGCGATCGCGAGCGGGATGCCGGGCAGCCCGCCACCGCTTCCGACGTCGCACACGGTGGCGCCCGACGGCAGGATTCGGACCGGCAGAAACGCCAGCAACGCGCTGTTGATGATGTGGCGATCCCACAGCACCGGCAGCTCCCGGGGACCGTTGAGCCCGCGGATCGGGCCGGCCTCGGACAGCGAGGCGTGGAAGCGCTCGGCGAGCGGGAGCCGCTCACCGAAGATGGCGGCCGCCGACGCTGGCGTCGGCTGCATGCCTACGAGGCGCGGCGGATGACGACGCGGCGGTTGGGCTCCTCGCCGGTCGACTCGCTGAGCACGTCGTCCTCGGCAGCGACGACGTCGTGCACGACCTTGCGCTCGAACGGGTTCATCGGCGACAGCCGGCGCTCCTCGCCGGTCTCCCGCACGTCCGCGATCGCCGACGTCGCGAGCTTCGTCAGGCGGTCACGCTCACCGGCTCGGTAGCCGTCGATGTCCAGCATCAGCCGGCTGCGGACGCCGGTGCGCGCGGTGACGGCGAGGCGCGTCAGCTCCTGCAGCGCGTCGAGCGTCTGGCCCTTGTGGCCGACGAGATGCTGGAGGTCACCGCCGTCCACCGCGACGACCGCGCGGGACCCCTCCACGTCGAGATCGATGTCGCCATCCAGGTCGAGGATGTCGAGCAGCCGCTCGAGGTAGTCCCCGGCGATGTCGCCCTCCACCACCAAAGGGTCGTCGTTGTCCAGGTCGTCCTGCTCCGCGTGCTGGGCTTCAGTCATTGGTGCTGCCTTTCGGACGGCGTCGTAGTACTGCTTGCAGATGGGTGATCAGCGCTTCTTGCGCTTGGCCGGTGGGCGACCGGCGGGCCGAGCGCCGGGCGCCGGCTTGGCTGCGGCCGACGGTCGCGCGGCGGTGTCGGCCGGCTTGTCGTCGGCAATCGGCACCGGCTCGGCCTCAGCGTCCGGCTCCGCTGCCCCGGCGGGCTTCACGATCTTCGTCTTGGCCGGCTTCGCGCCCGGACGGGGTGCCAGCTTGCTGCGGTCGACGTCCGCCTTGGCCGCCGCGGCCCGCGCCCCGGGGGCGGGCATCCGCTTGAGCACCCAGAACTGCTGGCCGATCGTCCAGAGGTTGTTGAAGAACCAGTAGAGCAGCACACCGAGCGGGAAGAAGGTGCCCGAGACGAGCAGGCCGAGCGGCGCGCCGTACAGCATGAGCTTCTGGACGAGCTCCATCTGCGAGGCCTGCGGGTTGTCGGCCAGCGCCGCGTTCTGCGCCTTGGTGCGCTTCATGATCTGCTTGGTGGTGATGAACTGTGTGATCGCCATCACAACGATCAGCACGCCGGTGACCATCTTGATGGTCGTCGACGTCGTACCCGTCGCGTCGATGATCTTCTGCAGCTTGACGCCGCTCATCGTGAAGAACGACGAGATCGGCGCGCCGAAGACCTGCGCCGTCGCAGCGTTCTGCGTCAGCGCGGAGTCCCAGGAGTACAGCCCCGGCTTTCCGGGCTCGAGGCGACGCAGCACGTGCAGGAGGGCGATGAACACCGGCGCCTGGATGATCATCGGCATGCAGCCGGCCAGCGGATTCACGCCGCGTTCCTTCTGCAGCTTCATCATCGCCTCGGACATGCCCTGGCGATCCGAGCCGTACTCCGCGCGGAGCTTCGAGATCTCCGGCTGCAGCTCCTGCATGGCGCGCTGGCTCTTGATCATCTTCACGAACAGCGGGAACAGCAGGATCCGCACCGTGAAGACGAGGAACATGATCGCCAGAACCCACGAGGCGCCGCTGTGGCTGCCGAATACACCACCCCAGAGCTGGTGCCAGAGCTTCAGCACCCAGGCGATCGGGTAGTAGAGGAAATCGAGGTTCATGACTCTCCGTTGTCGCGGATGCGCGCGTCGGTGGTGGTTCGGCGGGGGCGTACCGGATCGTAGCCGCCAGGATGCCAGGGGCCGCACTTGAGCAACCGCCAGACGGCGTACCCGGTTCCCCGGAGGGCTCCGTGCATCTGGACCGCCTCGAGCGCATACTGGCTGCACGTGGGATAGAACCGGCAGCTCGGTGGCAGCAGTGGCGAGATCGCCCGCTGGTAGAAGCGGATGGCGGCGATCGCCAGCCGGCCGACCGGGGTCATGACCGAGCCTGCGTCAACGCCTTGCTGGTCGTGAAGGCCAGCGCGCTGCCGCGCAGCTCCGCGTACGGCGTCCGTGCCGCAGCGGGCAGCGCCCGGACGACGAGCCGCGCACCCGCCGGGAGCTCTGGATAGATCTCCCGGCAGACGCTGCGCAGACGACGTGTCACTCGGTGCCGGACGACGGAGCCGCCGACCGCCTTGGACACGATGAAGCCGCAGCGCCGCTCCGAATCCGGCGCGATGCCGAGATGGAAGACCAGCGCGCCGTGCGTGAACCTGCGTCCACGACGCATCGCGACGGTGAAGTCGTCGCCGCCGCGCATGCGTTGCTCGGAGGACAGCACCCGTCGCCGGCTGGGTCGCTCGAGATCGGCGGTTACGCCGACAGGCTGGCGCGACCCTTGCGGCGGCGGCCGGACAGGATCGCGCGACCCGCGCGGGTGCGCATCCGCAGGCGGAAGCCGTGGGTCTTGGCGCGACGACGGTTGTTGGGCTGGAACGTCCGCTTGCTCACTGCGGGCTCTCCTTATGACGGTCGGTGTCCGCGAGGGACAGGGCTCGAGAGCCCGATGGAAGATCAGCTGATGGTGCGCGGCCTGCGCCGCACGGGGACCCGCCACCACGACCGTCCGCGCGGCGAGAAGGTGCCGAGGCACCGGCCCGCGGGAAGATACAGGCGACAGGTGTCGCGTTGCTGCGACCTTTCTACGGTACGGACCCGGCTGCACGGGGTCAAACATCGACCGCCGAATGTTGCCAGAGCCACCCTGCCGCCGAGAACCGCAGATCGTGACATGGCGCGGCGGCTCATCCAGGGTAGCGACACGCCGACGGCGGCGAATTTGTGACTGTTTATCGCCGTTCAACTTGTGAGCGATCCACGCGAGGGTTTAACCTGGCCTTCGCCTCCATGGTCAGGCCACGAGCCGTGCATCGCCTCCCGCTTGTGAATTCTCCTGGGGACAGGTATATCGTCGTCCTCTGTGGATATGCCTGTGGGTAACCGTAAAACCACCCTGTGACCTCGGCTTTTCCGTTTCGCGTATCCACAGCGGTGGCAGCGCTCGGTGTGCCGGAGTTATCCACACGGGCGCGGAAAGGGTTTATGCGTGACCGAGCAGTCTGACCTCGAGGTGGTGTGGTCCACCGCGATCGCTGGCATACCTCCCGCCGAGCTGACCGGGCGTTCCCGGGCCCTCCTTCGGATGACCAAGCCGGTCGGGCTCATGGGCACCACCGCCCTCATCACGGCGCCGGACCACTTCACGCAGAACATGATCGAGACCAAGCTGCGGCCGATCTTGAACAAGGTGCTGTCGGACACCCTGGCGAAGGACGTGCAGATCGCGGTCACGGTGGACTCGACCATGAGCACCGGCCTGCTGCCCGAGGACGACGACTTGCCGGACCCGCTCGCTTCCTACGGCGAGTCGGCGCCGACCGCCCCCGCGGGGGCAGAACCACCCACCCGGACCCACGCGGACCGCTCGGCCGGCGGATACGTCGGTGCCACCCCACTGGGTCGCGCCCCCGCCTACGCCGAGCCGGCCTCGCCGTCCGGCGGCGCCCGCGTGACCGCGCCGGGCCGGCTGAACCCGAGGTACACCTTCGAGAACTTCGTGCGGGGGCCGTCCAACCGGCTCGCGTTCGCGGCCGCCTCGGCCGTCGCCGAGGCACCGGCGAAGGCGTACAACCCGCTGTTCATCTACGGCGATTCGGGACTCGGCAAGACCCACCTGCTACACGCGATCGGTAACTACGCCTATCAGGTGTTCCCCGACATCAAGGTCCTCTACGTGAGCTCCGAGGAGTTCACCAACGACTTCATCAACGCCATCGCGAACGCGGGCCGGGGCGGCGGCGACCAGCGCGAGCAGTTCCGGCGCCGGTACCGCGAGGTCGACATCCTGATGATCGACGACATCCAGTTCCTGGAGCGTGCCGAGCAGACGCAGGAGGAGTTCTTCCACACCTTCAACACGCTGCACAACGCGAACAAGCAGATCGTCATCACCTCCGACCGCACTCCCAAGGAGCTGACCACGCTCGAGGACCGGCTGCGCAGCAGGTTCGCCGGCGGTCTGACGCCGGACATCCAGACCCCGGACCTCGAGACCCGGCTGGCGATTCTGCGGAACAAGGCCGCGCAGGAGGGGTTGACCGTCTCGCCCGAGGTGCTGGACCTGCTGGCCACGAAGATCCAGAGCAACATCCGCGAGCTCGAAGGGGCGCTGATCCGGGTATCGGCGTTCGCCAGCCTCACCGGGCAGGGCGTCGATCTCAACCTCGCGCAGCAGGTCATCAAGGATCTCGTCCCCGATCACGACAGCCAGCAGATCAGCGCGACGACGATCATGCAGCAGGTCTCGACGTACTACGACGTGTCGATCGACGACCTGTGCGGACGCAACCGTTCGAAGACGCTCGTGATGCCGCGGCAGATCGCGATGTACCTGTGCCGTGAGCTCACCGACCTGTCGCTGCCGCGCATCGGGCAGCAGTTCGGCGGCAAGGACCACACGACGGTGATGCACGCGGTGAAGAAGGTGGCCAACGAGATGAAGGAGAAGCGTCCCATCTACAACCAGGTCGCCGAGCTCACCGCGCTGATCAAGTCCGAGGGACGCCGGTGACGGAGTTCGAGCGGCGCTCGTCCGGCTTATCCCCCGTTGTGGATAAGCATGTGGAGAACTGTGGACGAGCTGGGGAGGTCGCTGTGGGCCGTTGTGCATGGTCTCGTGCAGTCCACAGCAGGCGCGGTTTCTCGGCGGCGTCGTCCACCACGCGTCAACATGGCGTCCGGCTCGGTGACCTGCGGAAAGCCCGGTTATCCACAGCGTCCACAAGTCCTATGACTACTACGGGATGTAATAAATACGGAAATCCCGATCATGTCTGCCAGCGGCGAATGTGTGGACATCCGCTGACGGGCGCCCTCGCCGCGCCGCCCCGGGCGGCTGCCGGTACCGTGCTGGCCAGCAGGGTGCGTGGCCGTTCCCGATTGCTCTCGAACGACGTGCAGGAGATTCGATGAAGTTTCAGGTGGAGCGCCAGGCGCTCGCGGACGCGGTGTCCTGGGTGGCCCGGGGCCTTCCGCAGCGCCCGCCGATGCCCGTGCTGGCCGGCATCCTGATGGTGGTGGACGCGGACGCCCTGACCGTGTCGAGCTTCGACTACGAGGTCTCGACGCAGATGAAGATCGACGCGAACGTCGATACCGCCGGCAAGACCCTTGTCTCGGGCCGGCTGCTGGCCGACATCACGAAGGCGCTGCCGAACAAGCCGGTCGAGATCTCCGTCGAGGGCTCGCGCGTCCTGCTGCGCTGTGGCACGTCGAAGTTCTCGCTGCCGAGCCTGCCGGTCGACGACTACCCCGCGTTGCCGAAGCTTCCCGAGCTGGCGGGCTCTGTGGACGCCGATGAGTTCGCCCGCGTCGTCGGAACGGTCGCGGTCGCGGCGGGCCGCGACGAGACGCTCCCCATGCTGACCGGCGTCCGGATCGAGATCGAGGGCGACACCCTGACCTTCGCCGCGACCGATCGCTACCGCCTGGCGGTCCGCGAGATGAAGTGGGAACCGGCCGATCCGGGGCAGTCGACGGCCGTTCTCGTGCCGGCGAAGATGCTCAGCGACACCGCCAAGACGCTGGCCGGTGCGGGCAAGGTGAACATCTCGCTGTCCGCGGGCTCCGACGGGCTGATCGGCTTCTCCGGCGGCGACCGGCACTCCACGACGCGGCTGCTGGACCCCGACTTCCCGCCGTTCCGCAAGCTGCTGCCCACGGAGGCGGCGTCCACCGCCGACATCGAGACCGGCGCTCTGGTGGAAGCGGTCCGCCGCGTGGCCCTGGTCGCCGAGCGCGGTACGCCGGTGCAGCTGGGCTTCGAGGACGGCACCGTGACGCTGACCGTCGCCGGCGACGACGAGGGCTCGGCCGAGGAGTCGCTGGCGACCGAGCTCGCCGGTGACCCGATCCGGATCGGGTTCAACCCCCACTACCTGCTCGACGGGCTGGGCGCCGTGGGCGCGGACTCGGTGCGGCTGTCGTTCCTGACCTCGACCAAGCCGGCGGTGCTCAGCCCCACCCCGGCGGAGGACGGCGAGCAGGACTCCTACCGCTACCTGATCATGCCGATGCGGCTGCCCGGCTGACGATGCGTCCCGGTTGATTCGTGCTCACTTCGGGCGTTGTCGCCCCACGCGAGCACAACTCAACGGAGGTGGCGATGGGGCACACTGGGTCGCAGAAGCCACTTCGCAGGACGTAGGCAAGGAGACACCATGCAGGTCGGACTGGTCGGACTCGGAAAGATGGGCGGCAACATGGCCGACCGGCTCACGGCCGGCGGGCACGAGGTGGTCGGCTATGACCGGTCGCCCCAGAGCAAGCGCACCGTCGACTCGTTGGAGTCGATGGTCGCCCGGCTGCAGACCCCGCGCGTGGTGTGGGTGATGGTGCCGGCCGGCGATCCGACACGCGAGACGATCAAGGCACTGGCGGACCTGCTCGAGCAGGGCGACCTGGTCGTGGACGGCGGCAACTCGAAGTACACCGACGACCAGGCCAACGCCGAGCTGCTGGGCACGAAGGGCATCGGCTTCGTGGACTGCGGCGTGTCCGGCGGGGTGTGGGGCAAGACCGAGGGCTACGCCCTGATGTGCGGCGGGGACGAGCAGTACGTGCGCCTGGCCCAGCCGCTGTTCGACGCCCTCAAGCCCGAGGGTGCGCACGGTTTCGTGCACGCCGGCAAGGTGGGCGCCGGTCACTTCACGAAGATGGTCCACAACGGCATCGAGTACGGCATGATGCAGGCGTACGCCGAGGGATACGAGCTGCTGCAGAAGGTCGACCTCGTCGAGAACGTCGATGCGGCCTTCGCGTCCTGGCAGAGCGGCACCGTGGTCCGCTCGTGGCTGCTGGATCTGCTGGTCCGCGCGACGAAGGACGACCCGAACCTCGAGGGCATCCGCGGCTACGCCCAGGATTCCGGCGAGGGCCGCTGGACCGTCGAGGCGGCGATCGAGAACGCCGTCCCGCTGCCGGTCATCACCGCGGCGCTGTTCGCCCGATTCGCCTCTCGCCAGGACGAGTCGCCGGCGATGAAGGTGATTGCGGCGTTGCGCAACCAGTTCGGCGGCCACGCCGTCGGCAAGGCGGGCGACCGCGGCGACGTGCCGATCAGCTGACGCATCGGGGCCGCAGTCTCGCCGGGTGGGTTGTCACCGCGCGAAAAGCGGGCTTCGGCGTCGAAAGCGGGCAACTTTCCCCGTTCTTGCCGTCAAAGTCCGCTCGGCCAGGCGGCCGTCGCTGGGCCGCGCTCGTACCTTGCGGGTTACGTAACCGCAGTGGTACATATGGGATGTGACCCGAGGACCGGCGTGGGAAGCGCTGACCGACCCCACCCGCCGCGCGATCGTCCGCCGGCTGGCGACCGGCGAACGGACGGCGGGGGAGCTGGCCGAGCTGTTCCAGATCGCCCGGCCGGGGGTCTCGCGGCATCTCAGGGTGTTGCGCGAGCATGGTGTCGTGACCGTCCGGGCCGACGGGCAGCGCAGGATCTACCGGCTACGGCTCGAGGCGATCAGCGGTATCGAACGGTGGTGCGGCGAGGTCGTGTCGCTGGCAAGGACATCTCTCGGTGAGCGAGGGACCGGAGCGCCCGCGCGAGAAGCGAGCGGAAAGGGAAGGCAGATGATGGACGGGCTACTTGGGGTGCTACGCAACGGCACGGCCGGATCGGCGGTCGCCACGTTCGATCGCGTCTATCACGTCGGCGTGGACGATCTGTGGGCCGCGATCACCGATCCGGAGCGGCTCGGGGGGTGGTTCGCCCGGCTCGACGGCGATCTGCACGAACGCGGCCACTTCACGATCCACCGGCACAATGGGGACGTCGGCAACTGCCACGTGCTCGAGTGCTCGGCGCCGCGGCGGTTCTCCTTCGAGTGGCCGACCCCGACCGAGACCCTCGTGACGGTGACCGTCATGCCGGACCGGTCGGACACCCGCATCGAGCTGCGCCACGAGAACCTCACCCCGACGCAGGCTCCGGACCTCGCCGCGGGATGGGACGCCTATCTGCACACCCTCGACGACTACCTCAGTGACCGCCCGCTGCGCGATTGGCACAGCAGCTTCGACTCGGTGCGCGCCGGGTATCGCGCTCAGCTGCCGCTGTAGCCGAACCGCCAGGCGCGGCGACGATGAATCGGACCGTCGTGCCCGGTCTGTACTGGCATGACGAAGACGACGAAGCTGATCAGCGTCTCGATTCCGGTCGCCGATCAGGATGCTGCGCTGCGGTTCTACACCGAGGTGCTCGGCTGCGAGCTCGAGGTCGATCAGGAGATCATGCCGGGCGGCCGGCTGGTTCAGGTGCGTCCGCCGGGCTCGCCGGTGTCGCTGGCACTGCTGCTCCCCGACGGGCCGATCCCCGTGGCGGTCCGGCTGGGTACCGGCGACGCCGACGAGGCGTTCGTTCGCGTCGCTCGGGCGGGCGTTCGGGTGCACAACGAGGAGGTACTGCGTTGGCCGGGGGTCCCGCCGATGTTCTCCTTCGAGGACGTCGACGGCAACGGGCTGGTGTATCTGCAGGACGAGTAGCGCAGCTCAGGCCTGTTGACGCAGGTACTTGCCGAAGTGCGGCACGGTGAACGCGATCCTGCCGCGCTCGGCGGAGTAGATCAGGCCCTTCTTCAGCAGCGCGTCGCGCGCCGGTGACAGCGACTGCGGCTTGCGGCCGAGGTGTGCGGCGACGTCGGCGGTCGGCACGGAGTCGAGCTCGGGTTCGCTGCCCACGCCGAGGGCGACGTCCGCCATGGCGGCCAGGTACTCCCGTTCGCCGGGAGTCGCGCGTTCGAACCGGCTGCCGAAGAAGCCCACGGCGAGCTCGGCCTCGGCCTCCGGCGCCGCGACGCGGACGTCGTGGGCGGTCACCGGGGAGCCCGGTGCGAGATCCCAGACCGACTTGCCGTAGGCCTGGATGAAGTACGGATAGCCGCCGGTCGCCTCGTACATCGCGTCGAGGGCGTCGTCCTCGAACCGGGCGCCTTCTTCGGCGGCCGGGTTCATCAGCGCCCGATCGGCGGCCTCGCGCGGCAGCCGATCGATGCGCTGATAGCGGAACAGCCGTTCGGAGTACGACTTGCTGGCCGACAGCACCGCCGGCAGGTGCGGTAGCCCGGCCCCGACCACGATGACCGGAAGGCCGCTCTGTGAGATCTCGTGGCACGCGGCGCAGAGCGCGGAGATGTCGTCGGCCCCGATGTCCTGCATCTCGTCGATGAACACCGCAACGCCCTTGCCGGCTTCGGCGGCCACGCCGCCGACGTCCGTCAGCAGCTCGACCAGGTCGATCTCGATGTCGCCGGAGTCCGCGCGGCCCTTCGCCGCGGGCAGGTCGATTCCCGGGCTCCACCGCTCGGACAGCTTGGCCGATGCGCCCGCCTCGCGATGCGCGAAGGCCTTGATCACCGCGAGCACGTCGTCCGCGGGGTGCCCGAGCTCGCGGATGGCCTGATGGACCGCGCTGGACAGCGGGCGGCGCAGCCGCTGGTCCGGCCGAGCCTCGATCTTGCCGGTGCCCCAGCCGCAGCGTACGGCGGCCGAGCGCAGCGTGTTCAGCAGCACGGTCTTGCCCACGCCACGCAGTCCGGTGAGAACGAGCGAGCGTTCGGGCCGACCGCGCGCGATACGTTCCAGGACGACGTCGAAGGCGGCGAGCTGCTCGTCCCGACCGGCGAGCTCGGGGGGACGCTGGCCGGCGCCGGGCGCGTAGGGATTTCGGATCGGGTCCACGATCAGACGGTATTCGGCTGTCTACGTCATTCGGTAGACATTCCTAGCGTGTCGCATCGATGCGGGGTGATCAGGGTATATCCGGCTTTCTAGCGTAATCGGTAGATAGCGATATATCGGGTGATCGAGGGCAGAGGGCTGTGGCCGACCGGCGGTGGGGGCCACGGGCGGAATCGAGGGTCCGCCTAGGCTGGGGGCGGCCGGATCGGGACGACGGGGAGGTGGCCGGTGCGCATCGATCGCCTGCAGGTCATCGACTTCCGCAACTATGTCGAGGCCGAGCTCGAGCTCGGCGCCGGGCCCAACCTGCTCGTCGGCGCGAACGGCCAGGGCAAGACCAACATCGTCGAGGCGATCGGCTACCTCGGCACCCTCGCCTCGCATCGGGTGTCGAGCGACGTTCCGTTGATCCGGCGTACCGCCGAGCGTGCCGTAGTGCGTGCGATGTGCTCCAACGAGGGGCGCGCGTTGCTGATCGAGCTGGAGATCACGGCGGGGAAGGCCAACCGGGTGCGGATCAACAAGGCCCCGGTGACGCGGACCCGCGACGTGGTCGGCGTAGTGCGCTCGGTGCTCTTCGCCCCCGAGGATCTCGCCCTGGTCAAGGGCGATCCCGGCGATCGCCGACGGTTCCTCGACGATCTGTTGGTGCTGCGGCACCCGCGATACGCGGCGACCAAGGCCGACTTCGACCGGGTGCTCAGGCAACGCAACGCGCTGCTGAAGACCGCCGGCATGGCGCGCCGCGCCGGTCGGGACGGGGATCTGCGCACTCTCGACGTCTGGGACGCCCATCTGGTCGAGCACGGCAGCGAGCTGCTGCACGGTCGCCTCGAGCTGATCGCGGGGCTGCGCCCGCACTACGAGGCCGCGTACGCCGGGGTCTCCGGGGCCGCGGACACCGTCGGCCTGCACTACCGTACGTCGGCCGCGGACCAGGACGACCAGGCGATCCACGACGTGCCCGGCCGCGACGACCTCGCGGCGATGATGCGCGAGCGGCTCGCCCAGGTGCGCCAGAAGGAGATCGATCGCGCGTTGACGCTCGTCGGACCGCAGCGCGACGAGCTGGTGCTGGAGCTCGACGAGTTCCCCGCCAAGGGCTACGCCAGCCACGGCCAGTCGTGGTCGATCGCGCTGGCGCTGCGGCTGGCGTCGTACGAGCTGCTGCGCGCCGAGGGGGCCGAGCCGATCCTGATGCTCGACGACGTGTTCGCCGAGCTGGACGCGAAGCGCCGCGCCCACCTGGCTGCCCTCGCGCAGCGCGCGGAGCAGACGGTGATCACCGCTGCCGTGCACGACGACATCCCCGCCGGTCTCGTCGCGCAGACCTTCGAGGTCGTGTCCGGGACGCTCGCGCCGTCCGGCACCGGGCCGTCTCGCCACCAGCCGAACTAGGCTGGGGGCATGAGCGAGAAGGACGAGCGGTACGTCGACCCGGCCGCCGCCGCGTTCGCGAACCTCGCCCACCTCTCGGGGAGCAAGATCGACCCGTCGCGGGTGCGCCCGATGCCGAAGGTGTCCCGGCAGATCGACCAGCCGAAGTCGCGGCGCAGGTGGTCGGGGGCGGGTCCCTCCGTTCGCGACCCGAAGCCCGTCGGCAGCATCTTCGGCGATCTCGCCAAGCGGCAGGGCTGGGCCGCCGACATGCAGAAGGGGCGGGTGCTCAGCCACTGGTCCTCGGTGGTCGGTGAGCAGCTGGCCGCGAAGACCCGCGCGGTATCGCTGCGCGACGGCGAGCTCGAGGTGCGCACCGAGTCGACGGCGTGGGCGACCCAGCTGCGTGCGATGGAGCGGGTGCTCCTGCAACGGATCGCCGATCTGGTCGGGCCGAACGTGGTACGCCGGATCGTCATCAAGGGGCCGGCGGCGCCGACCTGGAAGCACGGCCGGCGCTCGGTGCGCGGCCGCGGACCGAGGGACACCTATGGCTGATCGACATCCTGACGACCCTGAGTGGCACCGCGCAGCCGACGGTCCGGACGGATGGGGCGAGCCCGGTGCGCAGCCGGCCGCGAGCCGGCCGAAGCGCTCGTGGAAGCAGCGGATTCTCTCGAACCAGAGCGCTCGCTGGGTGAGCACGGGGGCGCCGTACCACCAGGTCGGCGAGTACGCCGGCGCCGGTCGGCTGGTGGAGGCGGTCCGCGAGTTCGGCTGGCAGATCACCGACGCTGATGAGGAGGCCGACGCGCTCATCACGACCGCCCCGTTCCGGATCTCGGGCTATCGCGCCGGCAACGTCGTACGTGGCACCTTCGACCCGTTCGGCCCGACCGGCCCCGGCGCCCCAGCGCAGTGGCCGTTCCTGGCCTTCGATGCGGTCGAGGACAGCCGCGTCGGACGCACGGTCGGTCACTGCTTCACCTCCGTGCCGACGATGCTGCAGCTTCCGGCGCTGCGCATCCTTCCGGCCCGGTTCCTCACCGGCCCCGCCAGGGGCATGCAGGTCTTCCCGACGATCGACCCGATCTTCGACGCCCGATTCAAGCTCCTCGCGCGCGATGGGGAGCAGGAGCTGGAGGCGTTCACCCGGCTGATGACGGACGAGGTGCGCTCCGTGCTCAGCGCTGGGGACGACCTCGAGGAGATCTGGAGCGTGCAGGGCCAGCTGGTGGCAAGCACCTCGCAGCCGCATGACGAGCCGGTGCTCGCGCGGCACCTGGAGATCCTCGCGGCCATGCTGCGAGCGGTGCGGGCGCAGGCCTGAGATGTTCTTCGGCAGCGCCCGCGGCATCACCGGGAACTGGGGACGGCGGTACGGGGAGGGCAATGTTCCCGAGTTCCGCCCGGACCGCGCCGGTCGGCTGCCGATCGAGGCGATGGCGCAGCACAACGGCTGGGAGCTCTCGCCCGAGATGCCTCGGTACGACGACGGCACGCCGATCGACCTGTCGGGTGGACCGCTCGCGCCACAGCAGTGGCGGCCCAACCCGCCGATCGTGCACGGCCAGGCAGGATACTGGCACTTCTGGGCGCTAACGGTCACCGCGCGCACCCGCGGAGACGCCTGGCGCCCGTACGCCGTGACCTTCCTCCAGGTGGCTGGCCTGCTGCCGTACGTGCACGTGTATTCGGAATCGTGGCGCGCGTCGGTCACGTCGGTGATGCCGGAGGTGGACCTGGAGTCGGGGGAGTTCAATGACCGTTACGCGGTGTTCGCCAAGGACGCGCAGACGGTGTACGGGCTGCTCAACCCCCGCGCCATGCAGCAGCTGCTCGACGCGCCCCCGCTCGACGAGGTCTGGACCGCCGGTCAGTTCGTCTGCATCGCTCGCGTCGACCCGCACCACTCGGCGGCGCTCGCCGCGCACCTCGATCTGCTCACCGGTATCGCCGGCGGCATCCCCAGCAGCCTGTTCGAGCGTGGCTGACCGCTAGCGAGTCGACGGTGCCGCGGTCGCCAGGGTCATCGCTCGCGCCGCCGGGGAACGGGCGGGAGCGCTGCGCGCGCGCCAGGCATGGCGGCGGGCCTCATCCTGCGCGGCCTTGGCATGCACGGCCTCGCGGTTCGGCGCGAGCGGGACGCCGTTCGTGCTGCGTAGGTTGACCAGCGGCTGCTGGTCGGGATCGAGCCATCTCGGCGGGATCCACACAGGTCTGCCGTCGTAGACGGTGACCCGCCAGCCGCGCCGCTCGAACTCGCGATGGTGATAACCACACACGAGAGTCAGCTCGTCAAGGTCGGTCCGGCCGCCGTAGAGCCATTCGACGACGTGGTGACGTTCGCACCATTCCGGGGGCGCCGTACAGCCGGGGAAGCTGCAGCCACGATCGCGTGCGATCAGCGCGTTGGTCATGCCCTCGGGGCAGATGCGCTTCTCGCGGCCGTACCCGAGGATTCCCTTCGTGTCGCTCATCCAGACGGGGACCAGCAGCGCTTCCGCCGCCAGCGCCGCGACGTCGCTGAGGGTGACCGGTATCCCGCCGCTGGTCCGCCCGACCACGGGTTGGCTGCTCGTCGCGGCCCGCTGCCGCCCGTGCCGCAGCCAGTCCCACTCGCGCAGCGCGGCCACGCCGGCACCCGCGACCCCGTCGCCGCCGTTCGGTCCGTCCGCGTGCGGTGCCGCGTCACGGTCGCTGGCCCAGTCGGGCAGATGGGTGACGTGTCCGGTGTACCGATCGACCTGCTCGAAAAGAGCGTCGGCGTCGAGGACGAGGTGCACCGTCGCGGGCGTCCCGCCCGAGCGCGGCAGGCCTGGACTGTCCAGCAGCCGGGCTATCGCGTCGGCCAACGCGTCGTGGGTTCGCTGCGCGGGGCTTCGGGTATCCGGACCGAGCGGATCATCGGCGGGTTGGGGTGCGGCGAGCGGGTCGAGCACGGCGTGCAGCTGTGCCGCGAGCTCCCTGGTCAGGCTGCCCGAGATGTCGTGGGTGCCGTCCGCACGCAGGTCACCGATCCGCAGCCCGCGCCGTGCGGCGGTGACCGCCTCCGACGGTTGGGTTCCGTCCGGCAGGAGCGCGTCGTCGATCCGGTCCGCGATCAACCGCAGGTCCGTCGGACCGAACGCTGCCGCGTGCTGCACCAGCGCGGCCTCCGCCGTCGCCGCATCCTGGATCGTCACCGTCGCGCTCGTCGTCAGCCGGCGCATCGCCGCGCTGATCAGGCGCAGCTGATCGCCGGTGATCGCTCCGCGGTGCACCGCATCGGCCAGCGCGGGCAGCTCCGGGTCGCCGAGCCCCGTGCTGAAGTTGTGCTTGGGCAGCAGCTGCTCAGCGGTCCTGACCCGAGCGGCTGCCGTGGCCGGCGCGATCCGGAGCGCCTGAGCGATCGCGGCCCCGACCGACCGTGCCGCGAGATGAGCCGGCAGGTCCTCTGTCGTGGCGGCCTCGACGAACCAGCTGTCGAGGCAGGCGAGCCGCGAGCGGTGCGCTTCTGCGCGCTGCATCACCGCGATCAGCCGGTCGGGACCCAGGGCCTGCAGGTCTCCTCGGCGACCGATCTGCTCGAGTGCGGTGAAACCGGCGTCCAATGCCGCGAACGCTGCGAGCAGCTCGGCGTCCAGCTCGCCGGCCGACGTAGGGTCCATGCCCATCGGGAACGCCCCGAACGCGGGAAGCGCGCCGCCGGCAGCGGCAGATGGCTCGTTCGCCTCGCCGCGCGTGTACCGCTCCTCCGACATAGCACAATAGTACATACGTTCGAACAACTGTGCAAGGGATCACACGGGAGAATCCTTGAGCGTGTTCGCCGTCGACTGCGGCGCCCTCGGGGGCGCGCACGGCGCAGAGGGTGTCGACAGGGCCGCCTTCCGGTGCCGGTCGGCCAGCGCTTGTGCACCAGCAGAGGGCCGCTGAGGCGCTCTGGAGGTCGCTGTCGTCCACAGAACAGTCGCGGGTCCCGCGGTTTCGGGCCCATTGGGAGTAAACTTAGTGGGTCTAAGAGGCACGATTTTTGCCTGAGAGCGTCGCTGAGCGACTTTTAGCGACCCGCCCTCACTCACCCGCCGCCGATTTCGGGGGGTGGAGGAGGGGACGACGACCGCGTTCGCGGTCGACACGACACGGAAAGGTGCGCATCGCAGCGTGGCTGAAGCGAAGAAGAAGACGTACGGCGCCTCATCGATCAAGAAGCTTGAAGGCCTCGAGGCCGTCCGCAAGCGCCCCGGCATGTACATCGGTTCGACCAACGAGCGTGGCCTGCACCACCTGATCTGGGAGATCGTGGACAACGCGGTCGACGAGCACCTGGCCGGTTACTGCGACACCATCCTCGTGACGCTGCTGCACGACGGCGGCATCCGCGTCGTCGACAACGGCCGCGGCATCCCGGTCGATACCGCCCGCGGTGAGAAGAAGTCCGGCGTGGAGATGGTCCTCACCGAGCTGCACGCCGGCGGCAAGTTCGACGGCGAGAACTACGCCGTCTCCGGTGGGCTGCACGGCGTGGGCGCCTCCGTCGTGAACGCGCTGTCGACCGCGCTGGACGTCGAGATCAAGCGCGACGGCTACTACTGGACCCAGTCGTACTCCGACGCCAAGCCGACGGCGCCGCTGAAGCAGGGCGCGCCGACCAAGGAAACCGGTACCACGATCACCTACTGGGCCGACGGGACCATCTTCGACACGCTGCACTACTCGCTGGAGACGATCACCCGCCGCATGCAGGAGACGGCGTTCCTGAACAAGGGCCTGTCGATCACCGTCCGCGACGAGCGCCACGACACTCCCGAGGAGCAGGTCTTCCACTACCCGGGTGGCCTGAAGGACTTCGTCGCGCACATCAACGCCTCCAAGCAGCCGATCCACAAGTCGATCATCCACTTCGAGGCCGAGGAGAAGGGCATCGCCTGTGAGGTCGCGATGCAGTGGAACGAGTCGTACGGCGAGTCGGTCCGCACCTTCGCGAACATGATCAACACGCTCGAGGGCGGCACCCACGAAGAGGGCTTCCGGGCGGCGCTGACCACCGTGGTCAACAAGTACGCGCTCGACAAGAAGCTGCTGAAGGAGAAGGACAACCGGCTCTCCGGCGACGACATCCGCGAGGGCCTGTCGGCCATCGTCTCGGTCAAGATGTCCGAGCCGCAGTTCGAGGGCCAGACCAAGGCCAAGCTCGGCAACACCGAGGCCAAGACGTTCGTGCAGCGGGTCTGCAACGACTGGCTGAGCGACTGGTTCGAGCGCAACCCGCAAGAGGCGAAGACGATCATCGGCAAGTCGGCGGACGCCGCACGCGCCCGACGCGCCGCGCAGGAGGCACGCAAGCTGGCCCGGCGCAAGTCCGCGATGAACTCGAGCGGCATGCCCGGCAAGCTGATGGACTGCCGCAGCAACGACCCGAGCAAGTCGGAGCTGTTCATCGTCGAGGGCGACTCGGCCGGTGGCTCTGCGCGTTCGGGTCGCGACTCGCTGATCCAGGCGATCCTGCCGATCCGCGGCAAGATCATCAACGTCGAGAAGGCCCGCATCGACCGGGTGCTGAAGAACAACGAGGTCCAGTCGCTGATCACAGCGCTCGGCACCGGCATCCACGACGACTTCGACATCGAGAAGCTGCGCTATCACAAGATCGTGCTGATGGCGGACGCCGACGTCGACGGCCAGCACATCCGCACGCTGCTGCTGACGCTGCTGTTCCGCTTCATGCGTCCCCTGGTCGAGGCCGGCCACGTGTACCTGGCGCAGCCGCCCCTGTTCAAGCTCAAGTGGGGCGGCAAGCATCCCGAGGAGTACGCCTACTCCGACCGCGAGCGTGACGCGCTCATCAAGGCCGGCATCGAGGACGGCCGCCGTCCGCTGAAGGAAGGCGACATCCAGCGCTACAAGGGCCTCGGCGAGATGAACGCCAAGGAGCTGTGGGAGACGACGATGAACCCCGAGACGAGGTTGCTGCTGAAGGTGACCCTCGAGGACGCCGCCACCGCCGACGACCTGTTCAACGTCCTGATGGGCGAGGACGTCGAGTCGCGACGCAACTTCATCAACCGCAACGCCCGCGACGTCCGCTTCCTGGACATCTAAAGCACAGGTCGAACGAGGGAGCGCTAGCGACCGACTGAGACACCTCACGGTCGTCGAGCGAGCGAGGAACGAGCGACGTCGAGACGAGGCGAGAAGGAAATGCCGGTGACCACATCGAATCCTGGCGCACCGCGTCTCGACGTCGCTCCGCCTAGCGGCTCCGCTCGCTCGACGACCGTGCACGGCCCGCCGGGCCCAGCCCCAACGTGATGACAGAACGAAGACTTCGGAGAGATAGATCGTGACCAAGACCCCGCCGCCGCCTGCTCCTGACGAGTCGCGCGTCGATCTCGTCGACATCCAGGACGAGATGCAGAAGTCGTTCATCGACTATGCGATGTCGGTCATCGTCTCCCGCGCGCTCCCCGACGTGCGTGACGGTCTCAAGCCGGTGCACCGCCGCGTCATCTACGGCATGTACGACGGTGGCTACCGGCCCGACCGTGCGCACGTGAAGTGCTCGCGCATCGTCGGTGACGTGATGGGTAACTTCCACCCGCACGGTGACTCCGCGATCTATGACGCGCTCGTCCGCCTCGCACAGCCGTGGTCGCTGCGGGCGCCGCTCGTCGACGGCCAGGGCAACTTCGGCTCGCCGGGCAACGACCCCGCCGCGGCGATGCGGTACACCGAGGCCCGGATGTCGCCGCTGGCGATGGAGATGGTCTCGGGGATCGACGAGGACACCGTCGACTTCACCGCGAACTACGACGGCAAGGTCCAGGAGCCCACCGTCCTGCCGTCGCGCTTCCCGAACCTGCTGGTCAACGGGTCGGCGGGCATCGCGGTCGGCATGGCGACCAACATGCCGCCGCACAACCTGCGCGAGGTCTCCGACGCGATCATCTGGTCGCTGCGCAACCCGCAGGCCACCGAGGAGGAGCTCCTCGAGGAGGCGATGAAGCGGGTGCACGGCCCCGACTTCCCGACCGCGGGGCTGATCGCCGGCAAGCAGGGCATCGAGGACGCCTACCGCACCGGGCGCGGCTCGATCCGGATGCGCGCGGTCGTCGCGGTCGAGGAGGGGCCCAAGGGCGGCACCGAGCTCATCGTGACCGAGCTGCCGTACCAGGTGAACCCGGACAACCTGAACGAGTCGATCGCCACGCAGGTCCGCGACGGCAAGCTGCAGGGCATCTCCGACATCGCCGACGAGACGTCGGATCGCATCGGCATGCGAATCGTCATCAAGCTCAAGCGCGATGCGGTCGCCAAGGTCGTGCTGAACAACCTGTTCAAGCACACTCAGCTGCAGACCACCTTCGGCGTGAACAACCTGGCGATCGTGGACGGCGTCCCGCGCACGCTGCGCCTGGACCAGATGATCACGTACTACGTGCGGCACCAAATTGAGGTCATCCAGCGGCGTACTCGCTACCGGCTCGCCGAGGCAGAGAAGCGCGCGCACATCCTGCGCGGCCTGGTGAAGGCGCTCGACATGCTCGACGAGGTCATCGCGCTGATCCGCCGCAGCCCGACGGTCGACGAGGCGCGCTCCGGGTTGATGGAGCTGCTGGACGTCGACGAGATCCAGGCCAACGCGATCCTGGAGATGCAGCTGCGCCGCCTGGCGGCCCTCGAGCGGCAGAAGATCATCGACCAGCTGGCCGAGATCGAGAAGGTCATCGCCGAGCTGAAGGCGATCCTCGAATCCGAGGAGCGGCAGCGCCAGCTGATCATCGACGAGCTCTCCGCGATCGTGGAGAAGCACGGTGACGACCGGCGCACCCAGATCATCGGGTACGACGGCGACGTGTCGATGGAGGACCTCATCGCGAACGAGGAGGTCGTCGTCACCGTCACCCGCACCGGCTACGCCAAGCGCACCAAGAGCGACCTGTACCGCTCCCAGCGGCGCGGCGGCAAGGGCGTGCAGGGTGCCTCGTTGCGGCAGGAGGACGTCGTCGCGCACTTCTGGGTGGGCAACACGCACGACTGGATCCTGTTCTTCACCAACAAGGGCCGGGTGTACCGCGCGAAGACCTACGAGCTGCCGGAGGCGACCCGCAACGCCAAGGGGCAGCACGTCGCCAACATCCTGGCCTTCCAGCCCGACGAGCACATCGCGCAGGTCATCCGGATCAAGGACTACAACGCGGCGCCGTACCTCGTGCTGGCGACCCGCAACGGACTGGTCAAGAAGTCCAAGCTGACCGACTTCGACTCGCCCCGCTCGGGCGGTCTGATCGCGATCAACCTGCGGGACGGCGACGAGCTCGTGGGCGCGGCGCTGATCACCGACGACGACAACCTGCTGCTGGTCAGCAAGAAGGCGCAGTCGATCTGCTTCTCCTCCGACGACGACTCGCTGCGGCCGATGGGACGGGCCACGTCTGGCGTGATCGGCATGCGCTTCGGGGAGGACGACGAGCTGCTGTCGATGATCGTCGTCCGCGAGGGGGTCGACGTGCTCGTCGCCACTGAGCACGGGTACGCCAAGCGTACGGGGATCGAACACTATCCCGTGCAGGGTCGAGGCGGTAAGGGCGTGCTCACGGCCGACCCGAAGGCGCGCAAGGGCAACCTGGTGGGCGCGCTGGCGGTCAGCCTGGAGGACGAGCTGTACGCGATCACCTCCAGCGGAGGCGTGATTCGCACTCCTGTGAAGGGTGTCCGTCACAACAACAACCGTGCCACCATGGGCGTAAAGTTGATGAATCTGCCGGAGGACGTCACGATCGTTGCGATTGCCCGCAACGCCGAGGACGACACCGACGAGAACGAGGAGCAGGCTAAGTAGATGAGCAGCGACAAGGACGCAGGCGGCAACGACTGGCTGTCTGCCCCGGTCGGAGGCGCTACTGGAGCGGATGCCTCGAGCAACTCCGGCGTCAAGCAGGCCACGAGCGTCAGCGACTCAGCGAACGACAGGTCGGTCTCCGAGTCGGTGACGAGCTCGGGGTCGAAGTACAAGTCGTCGTTCACCAACAGCCTCGCCGGCAGCAGCACCGGCTCGCTGTATCCGACGAGCACCAAGGACGCGGCGTCCCCCGCCCTCGACACGGAGCTGACGCCCGGCCCGGCCACCTCGGTGGGCCTCGGCTCGGCCGCGACGGGCACCGTCACGCGACCCCGACGTTCGCCGTCGGCCGGCCCGCGTCGCGCGAAGCTGCAGATCCGGCACATCGACCCGTGGTCGACGCTGAAGCTGTCGCTCGTGCTCGCGGTCGCGTTCTTCTTCGTCTGGATGATCGCCATCGCGATCCTGTACGGCGTCCTGTCCACGATGGGCGTGTTCGACTCGATCGACTCGATGTTCGCCGAGCTCGGCGGCAGCAGCGGGAACATCGTCACGCCGAAGCTCGTCTTCGGCGGTGCGGCGCTCATCGGTGCGATCAACATCGTGCTGTTCACCGCGCTGGCGACGATCGGGGCGTACATCTACAACCTGTGCGCCGACCTCGCCGGCGGCCTGGAGATCACCCTCGCCGAGCGCCGCTGAGGCGCCCTCGCTCGTTTGCCGATCGTTCACCGTGATCGGGTAGAAATTTCGTATGCAGAACATGAAGCTCCGGGAGTACATCGACAAGCTGCGCGTCGACGGCTACCGCGTGGCCAACAGCGCCAACGAGGACCCCACGCTCATCGACCGGTTCGGTGCGGCGGTCGACACGTGGCGTGAGGACTACCCGTACGACGAGCTCATGGGCCAGGAGGAGTACGACGAGGAGAAGTACCGGCTGCAGGTCGAGCTGCTGAAGTTCCAGTACTGGTCGCAGGATGTCGGCGCCAAGCACGTCATCGTGTTCGAGGGACGCGACGCAGCCGGCAAGGGTGGCACGATCAAGCGGTTCACCGAGCACCTCAACCCCCGCGCCGCGCGCGTGGTCGCGCTGAACAAGCCGAACGACCGCGAACGCGGCGAGTGGTACTTCCAGCGCTATGTCCGCCAGCTCCCGACAGCCGGCGAGATCGTGATGTTCGACCGGTCCTGGTACAACCGGGCCGGCGTCGAGCGGGTGATGGGGTTCTGCACCGACGAGGAGCACGCGACGTTCATGCGGCAGGCGCCGGCGTTCGAGCGGATGCTGGTCGAGTCGGGAACGACCGTGACCAAGCTGTGGTTCTCCGTCACCCGAGCCGAGCAGCGCACCCGGTTCGCGATCCGGCAGATCGACCCGGTCCGCCGGTGGAAGCTCTCGCCCATGGATCTGGAGAGCCTGGATCGCTGGGACGACTACACGAGGGCCAAGGAAGAGATGTTCGCCGGCACCGACAAGCGGCGCGCCGAGTGGTTCTCGATCAAGTCGAACGACAAGAAGCGCGGCCGGATCAACGCGATGCGGCACTTCCTGCACCGCTTCGACTACGAGGGCAAGGACACCGACGTGGTGTACGCGCCGGACCCGAAGATCGTCAAGCGCGCCCGCACGTACGCCGGCGACTAACCCCCGTTGTGTTGTTACCACTTCGGGCGACGACGCCCCGAGCCGCAACAACACAACGGAGGACAGGACGGTGAGGGGGATCTCTCCCACCTGGCGCGCGCCGCCCGGCGGACGGTATGTATTATGGAGCGGTTGTCTCAGACGGTACCCGCGCCTGTAGCTCAGTCGGTTAGAGCGCATCCCTGATAAGGATGAGGTCGGAAGTTCGATTCTTCCCAGGCGCACGCACGACGCTCGGATCCGAGAGGAGCACTCATGCGCAAGCTGCTGCTGGTGATCCTCGGAGCGCTCGGATTCGCCCTGGCGAAGCGGCGGCGCGAGGCCGATCGCGACGCGGCCCTCTGGCGCGAGGCGACGAGCGGCAGCGGCACGAAGTAGCGACGAGGGGCCATAGCTCAATTGGTAGAGCGCCTGCTTTGCAAGCAGGAGGTCCGGGGTTCGATTCCCCGTGGCTCCACCAGATGAAATCGCAGATAAGCCCTGTATTCTCTCGCTTTCCTGTCTTTCGTTTGCCAGGGGACTTGGACCGTCTGCAAGTGTGTCCATCACCGTGCACTGTGAAGCCGGGGATTTCCCTCGCCTCCCGAAGGAGGTCAACGCGGTCGCCCGGCCATCCCATCCGCGTCACCAAGCATTAGGGCCAATCGCCGCCGGTGCCCTCTCTCGCACGGCGCGCGTTGATCGAGTTCGGACTCGTCGCCGCTCTGCCCTACACTTCCGGCCTTCGCGATCCGCCACCCGAGCCATCCCTCCGAACGCGCCTACCTCAGCAATGATGGACTCATGCCAGCTTATGAGAGTTGGGCGAGCAGCCCCGCTTCACGGAGGGTGATGCAGGGCAATAGGTCCCGCGACACCTCTCCGGAATTGGCCGTACGTCGTGTATTGCACGCTGCGGGTCTGCGATATCGAGTCGCATACCGACCCGAGCGGTCGTTGCGGAGAACCGCCGATATCGTGTTCACCAAGCAGCGCATCGCCGTCTTCATCGACGGCTGCTATTGGCACGCCTGCCCGGAGCACCGAACGGTTGCG
Organism: Cumulibacter manganitolerans; assembly: GCF_009602465.1. NCBI lineage: Bacteria > Bacillati > Actinomycetota > Actinomycetes > Geodermatophilales > Geodermatophilaceae > Cumulibacter > Cumulibacter manganitolerans. The sequence continues at coordinate 84,300 of NZ_WBKP01000012.1, forward strand.
CAGTCGAACGCGACCTACTGGTCCGAGAAGCTAGCTGGGAACGTCGCCCGCGATGCTGACACGACGGAGCGACTACAGGAGGCCGGCTGGACCGTCCTCCGGTTCTGGGAGCATGAGGACCCGGGTGACGTCGCCACAGCCGTGGCTGCGACGGTTCGCAACCTCTCCGCCGGAGTCAAACGCCGATAGGCCGCGATACGAGGGGGCAAGACTCGCGCGTTTCCCGTCAGCGGTCCAAAGCCGATGCCGATGACTCTTCGCGTGTGCCGCCCCGTCCTGGCCGGTCGACGGCAGGCGGCTCGACCTCGGCACCAAGGGCTGACGCTCCCCGTGGAGGGTCCGTAGCCGGTCCTGGACGTTGCGCACCGGGGTCCGCATTCGGAAGTAGAGGTCCACTGTCGCTCCAAAGTTCGAGATGCCACCGGCGCATTTCGCGGACTGGAGCCGCGGACGGAGCGGATTCCGAAGGGTTCCGACGCTCAGCCCTTACGTCGGCACGTCGATGTCGGTGCCCCCACCTAGCGTTGAACCTCAGCACTCTGTTGATAGCACGTCGGCATCGGGCAGGGGGACGGGGAACGCCATGCGAGAACACCAGCAGAAAGCTGAAGGCTCAGCTAAGCTAATGAGCATGGGTTCTACGCCGTTCACGTTTGTCGACTTGTTCGCAGGCGTTGGTGGCTTTCACGCCGCACTCGGCGCCCTGGGCGGCAAGTGTGTCTATGCCGTCGAGAAGGACCGTGAAGCGGCAGCCGTCTATGAGCGGAACTGGAACTTCAGGGCCCACGGCGACATCATCGACGACACCGAGACGCGGATGCGAGTGCCCGAGCACGACGTTCTGGCCGCAGGCTTCCCCTGCCAACCGTTTTCGAAGTCAGGCTTCCAGCGGGGCATGGACGAGGCGCGGGGGACGCTGTTCTGGAACATTCTTCGGATCCTCGAGGCGCGACGACCAACGGTGGTCCTCTTGGAGAACGTTCGCAACATCTACGGACCGCGACATAAGCACGAGTGGGAAGTAATCGTTCGCTCGCTACGCGAGCTCGGTTACCAGGTCTCCTCTCGCCCGATCGTATTTTCTCCGCATCTGCTTCCGCCTGAGCGCGGCGGGCGTCCGCAGATCCGTGAACGGGTGTTCATCACGGCTACCTATGTCGGCTCCGAGCATTCACACGCAGACGTCGAGCCTTCTGTGTTACGCCAGCCAATCGACGGTTGGTCACCCAAGAGTTGGGAACTTCATTCGGATCTTCCCGTACAGCCGGACAAGGAGTTGGGAAACCGGCTCCGATTGAACCTGACTTCGGCTGAGACGACGTGGGTCGAGGCATGGAACGACTTCGTCCTCTCCCTGCGTCGGGGGGGTGTGTCGAAGCTTCCAGGGTTCCCGATCTGGGTGGATGCGTTCATTCATATGGACGACCTGGTAGTTCCCGACAGCACCGCGCACTGGAAGGCCACTTTCCTTCGGAAGAACGCGGAGTTCTACACCAGGCACCGAGAACTGATTGAGGGCTGGCTGGAGCGCTGGGACTACCTGCGGGACTTCCCTGCATCGAGGCGCAAGTTTGAATGGCAGGCTCAGGACGCCGAATCGCTCCTAGACACCGTTATCCATCTGCGGCCATCTGGTCTGCGCGTCAAGCAGGCAACTTACACTCCCGCTCTAGTCGCGATCACGCAGACGAGCATCCTCGGCGATCTCCAGCGCCGCCTTTCCCCGCGGGAGGCTGCTCGACTTCAGGGCCTTCCTGAGTGGTTCGACTTCGGTGACCAGCCCGAATCCGCAACATACAAGCAGTTGGGAAACGGCGTGAACGTCGGCGCTGCGTACCACGTGTTCCGCGAGCACGTTCGCAAGACCATCCGCCACGTGCGGCGACGCGCACCCGGCCTCGCCGAGGCGGTCTATGCGGGCGCATTGAGCCCCGACGCTGCCGTAGAACGCTATTGGGACCCTGAGAGGCCCGTGATTCTGCGAGTCCGCCGTCCGAGCGGAGCTAATATCCAGACGGCGGGCTAGGGTCGACAGATGGGCGAGGCCAGACCTACCTGGGTCAAGTCCCGTGGGGTGGTGTACGAGGTTGATCCCTCGGTTGGGCGTGTCGGTTAGGCCGTGAGGGCCTGGAGCTCGGGTTCGGTCACCTCCTCGGCATCGGCGGTGGGGTCGACGGCCTGGGATCG
>NZ_WBKP01000013.1 GCF_009602465.1 Cumulibacter manganitolerans
CGGCCTGCCGCTTGAGCTTGTCGGCGCCGCCCATCTGCTGCACCATCCGGGCGCGTTCGGCGATCTGCTCGACCTCGGGGGACCAGTCCTGCTCCGACACTTAGCACTCCTTACGAAAGGGATGCCTCGTTCGTACCAGACCGGTCCGCCGGGTGCCTAGTGCGTCTCGCGGCGATGTTCCACGCCGCCCGTAGAGCACGGTGCCTCGTCCTGCATCTGGCAGAACGAGACACCGTGAGCCTGACGGCGCTCACCGGCTTCCTGGTGACGGCGCGCTGCCTTGTTCCCTCGTCGGCGGTCTGGACGTATGACGATCCGGTCCCCAGCAGCGCGCTCCCCAACGGCGTGCGTGAGAAAGAAGTTAGCCCACGATCGCGCATCGGGAAAGATTTCGGGTCGAGTGACTTTGTCGGTCGAAACACACCGCGATCTCCGTCGGATCGGGGGCCGTTGCGAAGACCCTGGTTAGAGGCGGATCTCGCCGCGCTCGGCCTTGGCCGCGATGTCGCTGCGGTAGTGGGCGCCCCGGAGATGGATCCTCGCGATCTGCGCGTAGGCCGCGGTCCGGGCCCCGGCGAGATCCGCGCCGACGGCGACCACGCTGAGCACGCGGCCGCCGGCGGATCGGATCTCCCCGTCGACCTCCGTGGTGCCGGCGTGCAGGATCAACGTCCCCGGGACCGGCGGCTCGTCGACGGTGATCGGGTCGCCGGTGCGCGGTGCCGCCGGATAGCCGTCGGCGGCGAGGACGACGGTCACGCTCGCGCCGGCGTGCCACTGCAGCGGCGGGTGGGCGGCGAGCTCGCCGTCGGCGGCGGCGCCGAGCAGCGCGCCGAGCGGGGTCTGCAGCATCGCGAGCACCGACTGGGTCTCCGGATCACCGAAACGCGCGTTGAACTCCACGACGCGGGTGCCCCGCGAGGTGAGCGCGAGCCCGACGTACAGCACCCCGGCGAACGGCGTGCCGCGGCGGCGCATCTCGTCGACGGTCGGCTGGGCGACGCTGCTCACGACCTCGTCGACGAGCCCGGTCGGCGCCCACGCCAGCGGCGTGTAGGCCCCCATTCCGCCGGTGTTGGGCCCGGCGTCGCCGTCGCCGACCCGCTTGAAGTCCTGGGCCGGCTGCAGCGGTACGACGGTGCGACCGTCGGTGATGCAGAACAGCGACACCTCCGGACCGTCGAGGTACTCCTCGACGACCACCTTCGAGCCGGCGTCCAGGCAGGCGCGCGCGTGCGCCATCGCCTCGTCGCGGGACCCGGTCACCACGACGCCCTTGCCGGCGGCCAGGCCGTCGTCCTTCACGACGTGCGGGGCGCCGTACTCCTCCAGCGCCGCCGCCACCTGCTCGGGGGTGGTGCAGGTGCGCGAGCCGGCCGTCGGGACGCCGGCGGCGGCCATGACGTCCTTCGCGAACGACTTCGAGCCTTCCAGCCGCGCGGCCTCGGCCGTCGGGCCGAAGCACCGCACCCCAGCGGCGGCCAGCGCGTCGGCGGCGCCGGCGACCAGGGGCACCTCGGGGCCGATCACGACGAGGTCGGCCGTCTCCGCGACGGCGAGCGCGGTGATCGCCGCCGGATCGCTCACGTCGACCGGCCGGGTCGCGCAGGCGGCCGCGATCCCGGCGTTCCCCGGAGCGCACACGATCTGGCTCACCGACGGGTCGCTCTGCAGGGCCGTGACGATCGCGTGCTCGCGCGCGCCGGATCCGATGACGAGAACCTTCACTGCTGATCACTCCATGCGCCGGTTGCCGAGCCTCGTGCGGCCGCGGTCCCTCGGGCACAGCCTCGCCCAGCGTACTGGGGCGCCCCGCCGGCCCGGACCGGGCGGGGGCGCGCCGGTCGCCCGGTGGGGCACACTGACGGCATGGGCAACCCGCTGCTGAGGGGTCCCGGTGCCGACCCGACGATCATTGCGCACCGCGGCGCGAGCGCCGACGCTCCGGAGAACACGATGCCGGCCTTCGAGCTGGCCTTCCGCTTCACGTCCTGGCTGGAGACCGACGTCCAGCCGACCGCAGACGGCGTCCCGGTGCTGCTGCACGACGCCGACCTCGACCGCACCACCGACGGGATGGGCCCGGTGCGCGAGCTGGCGTACGCCGACCTGCAGGCCCTCGACGCGGGATCGTGGTTCTCCCCGCACTTCGCCCGGACGCCGGTCCCCACGTTGCGGGGGCTGCTCGACGCGCTCCCGCACGACGGTCACGTGCTGCTGGAGATCAAGGGCCCGCACACCGACGCCCAGCTGGGCGCCGTGCTCGAGGTCGTCGAGCGCAGCGGCGTCGACGAGCGGGTTCTGCTGCAGTCCTTCGAGCGCGAGGCGCTCGCCCGGCTGCACGCCCTGCGCCCGGAACGCCCGCTCGGGCTGCTCACCGGGGCCTGGGACGACGACCCGGTGGCCGAGTGCCGGCGGTACGGCGCCGTCCTCTACAACCCCGACCACCGGTTGCTCGAGGGCCGCGACCTGCAGCGGCTGCACGCGCACGGCATCGCATCTGCGCCGTACACCGCCGACGCGCCCGCCGACTGGTCGCGCCTGCACGCCCTGGGCGCCGACGCGATCATCACCGACCGCCCGGGCGCCCTCGAGGACTGGCTGGCCGAGCGCCCCTGAACGCACTTCGGGCCGCCACTCCCGAAGGAGTGACGGCCCGAAGGGACGCGTGAACTAGTTGATCACGGTGATGTTCGACGCCTGCAGGCCCTTGGGGCCCTGCTCGACGTCGTACTCGACCTTGTCGTTGTCGTTCAGCGAACGGTAGCCGGCCGAGTTGATCGCGGAGAAGTGCGCGAACACGTCGGCCGAGCCGTCGTCAGGCTGGATAAATCCGAAGCCCTTGTCGGCGTTGAACCACTTGACGGTGCCAGTAGCCATGAAAATCCTGTCTTCCTTCGTACGTCGGAACCCGCCTTTCGGGCTCCTCGTGCAGCTGGTGATGCTTGTGTACGTCTTGCAGGAGAACAGCGCACCCGTCGGGCGTTACCGCTGAAACAACAAAACCGAAACCTCAACAACTACCGAGAACGCTACCGGTAGTGGTCAGGTGCGCGCCATGCCGGTGCGATGTTTCACATCGAGGTCGTACGCTGACCAGAGCGAACACCCTGGCCGGCGAGGAGGTGCAATGGGCGACGAACGCTCCCGCGACTTCGTGCAGTCGCTGGCCAAGGGACTCGACGTGATCGCCTCGTTCACCGCGGAGCGCCGCCGCCAGACGCTCAGCGAGGTGGCCCGCAACGCCGGCATGACCCGCGCGTCGGCGCGCCGTTTCCTGCTGACCCTCACCGAGCTCGGCTACGTGGAGCGCGACGGCGACCGCTTCTCGCTGCGCCCCACGGTGCTGCAGATCGGCCGCGCCTACCTGTCGATGCTGACCATGCCCGACATCGCCGAGCCGCACATGCGCGCCCTCGCGTCGTCGCTGGGCGAGGACGTCGGTCTGGTGGTGCTCGACGGGCTGGACGGCGTCGTGGTGGTCGAGTGCGAGCCCGGCCGCGCGGCCGACAACTTCGTGCACGTCGGCGAGCGGGTGCCCGCGCTGGCGTCCGCGTCCGGGCGCGTGCTGCTGGCGCAGCTGCCCGAGGACGAGCTGCGGGCGCGGACCCGCGGCCAGCTCGTGCCGCAGCTGACGCCGTCCACGCAGCGCGACCTGAGCGCGGTGCTCGAGACGGTCCAGGCCATCCGCCGCACCGGCTACGCGATCGTCGCCGACGAATACCGCCGCGGCGTCCAGTCGGTCGCGATGCCGGTGTACGCCGGGATCAACCAGCACCCCGCCGCGCTGGTGGTGTCCGTGCGGTCACGGTCGGTGACCCACGACGAGCTGGTGACGAAGGTGCTGCCGCAGCTGCAGCACACCGCGCACCGGATCGAGGCGGACTACACCCGCACCCTCGACGATCGGCTCTCCGCGCCGTCCGGCCGCCAGCGCGCCTGACGCCGCAGCCGCTCGGACGGCGCCTAGGGGGCCGCGGCTAGACGAGATCTCGGACGACGACGTTCTCCTCGCGGCCCGGGCCGACGCCGATCACCGACATCCGCGCCCCGGAGAGCTCCTCGAGGCGATGCACATAGGCCTGGGCGTTGGCCGGCAGCTCGTCGAACGTGCGGCAGTGCCGGATGTCCTCGAACCAGCCGGGCATCTCCTCGTAGATCGGCTTGGCGTGGTGGAACTCCGTCTGGGTCATCGGCATCTCGTCGTGCCGGACACCGTCGACGTCGTACGCCACACAGATCGGCACGGTCTCCAGCGAGGACAGCACGTCGAGCTTCGTGAGGAAGAAGTCGGTGAGGCTGTTGACGCGGGTGGCGTACCGCGCGACGACCGCGTCGAACCAGCCACAGCGGCGGTCGCGGCCCGTGGTGACGCCGACCTCGCCGCCCTGCTTGCGCAGGTACTCGCCGCTGTCGTCGAACAGCTCGGTCGGGAAGGGGCCGGACCCGACACGGGTCGTGTACGCCTTGAGGATGCCGACGCTGCGCTCGATCGCGCGCGGCCCGAGGCCGGATCCGGCGGCCGCGCCGCCGGAGGTCGGCGAGGACGACGTGACGTACGGGTAGGTGCCGTGGTCGACGTCCAGCAGGGTGCCCTGCGAGCCCTCGAGCAGGATCCACTCACCGGCCTCGTGCGCCTGGTTCAGCAGCAGGCGGGTGTCGGCGATCAACGGCTTGATCTGCTCGCCGACCGCGAGGGTCTCCTCGACGACCTGCTGGGGGTCGAGGGCCTTGCGGTTGTAGATCTTGGTGAGGATCTGGTTCTTCAGCTCGAGCGCCGACTCGACCTTCTGCGCCAGGATGCTCGGGTCGAGCAGGTCCTGCACGCGGACGCCGATGCGGGCGATCTTGTCCTGGTAGCACGGCCCGATGCCGCGCCCGGTGGTGCCGATCTTGGCCTTGCCCAGGTAGCGCTCAGAGACCTTATCGATGGCGATGTGGTACGGCATGATCAGGTGCGCGTCGGCCGACAGCCTGATCCGCCCGACGTCCACGCCGCGGTCGGCCAGGCCCTGCATCTCCTCGACCAGCACATGCGGGTCGACGACGACGCCGTTGCCGATCACCGGCGTACAGCCCGGCGTCAGGATGCCGGAGGGGATCAGGTGCAGCGCGTACTTCTCGCCGTCCGGCGTCACGACCGTGTGGCCGGCGTTGTTGCCGCCCTGGTAGCGCACCACGTGCGTCACCTTGCCGCCCAGCAGGTCGGTCGCCTTACCCTTGCCCTCGTCGCCCCACTGCGCGCCGATCAGCACGATTGCCGGCATGTGCACCTCACATCACCATCGACTACGGCGGATGCGTGGCGCTCCGCCGCGGTACAGCCTACGGCAGCGCCGCCTGTAGGTTTGCACCGCGAAAGATCTGCGCGAGAAGGGCCGTGCCACATGCTCACCGTCGTCGAGGACCCGTTCGCCGCACCGTCGCGCCGGTCCGGGGAGACCCGGGTGATCCGGTGGACCGCGGCGCCCGGCCGCGACGAGGTGCGCGCGGCGGTCAAGGCCGCCGGTGACGAGGGCCTCGCGGTGAGCGGTTCGCTGGCCTCGTTGAGCCTCCTCGTCGAGGGGCTGCGGCGCGCGGGCGCGCTGCCCGGCACGCCCGTGGCATTCCTGCCCGGCCCGAGCGCCGACGCCGCGACCCACGACCTCGCCGATCTCCTGGCGCTGCCCCGCACACTCGACGAGGCGCTCGCGAGCGCACCCACCGAGCTGCCGCTGGCCCGCAACGACATCGGTGGGGTGCTCCTGCACGAGGCGAGCTTCATACCCGCCGCGGGTCGCACCTTCGGCGTCCAGGCGTACCACGACGACGAGCGGATCGCGGACGGCACGGTCCGGCGCATCGACGTCCGGATCGACTATGCGGCGCAGGCCCGCCTGTTGGCGACCGTGACGCCGCCGAGCGGGCGGCGCCGGACGTCGACCACCGCCGGACGGGCCGTGCAGCTCGCCACCGACCCCGTCGCGATGGTCGTGGACGGGCGCGCGCCCGAGGAGGTGGACGGGCGCACCTGGTACGTCGACGACCGTGAGCACTGGCTGCTGCGCGGCGCCGTCCGGCCCGCGCTCCGCGAGCCGGACGGCGCTCGCGCGGCCGGCCCCCGGTGGAATCCCTTCCGGCGCCGGTAGCCGGCGCCGAGGCGGCGCTGGTCGTTGGTCGGATTCCCCGAATGCAGCGGGAACGCTGCATCGCGGGAATCTCACCGAGAGGACGTGGACGCGGCGACGCCATGCGCACCTCGACGGCCTGGGCGAAGATGTACAGGTGAGCGTCTCCGAATCCCGCGAGGTCGAGCGCAAGTACGCCGTCCCGCCCACCGCCCAGGTCCCGGACCTGCACGCCGTCCCCGGCGTGGCGCGGGTGCGCCACCTCGCTCCGGTGACCCTGCGCGCCCAGTACTTCGACACCGCCGACCTCGCCCTGCTGCGCGAGCGGATCACGCTGCGCAAGCGGAGCGGCGGAGCGGACGAGGGATGGCACCTCAAGCTGCCGGGGAGCGGCTTCCGGCGGGAGCTGCACGCCCCGTTCAGCGCATCCGACGACGTCCCTCAGGATCTCGCCGTGCGGCTGCACGCCGTGCTGCGCGGCCGTCCGGCCGAGCCGCTGGTGCGGCTGACGACGGTACGGACGATCCACGAGCTGCTCGACGAGGAAGGCGCGGTGCTCGCCGAGCTCTGCGATGACGAGGTCACCAGCGCGCCCGACATCGCCGGGCCGGACGCCGCCCGATGGCGTGAATGGGAGGTCGAGCTCGGCAGCGGCCCCGAGGACCTGCTGGATGCCGTCGAGCCGTCGTTGCTCGCTGCCGGGGCGTCCACCGATGCGGGCCCCTCGAAGCTGGCTCGGGCACTCGGCGAGCGCACTCCCCCGGCCCGGCCCGGCCCGCCCGAGCTCGGCCCGTCCCCCACGGCCGCCGCGGTCGCCCGCGACTACCTGCGCCAGGAGAGCGACCGGCTGAAGTCCCGCGACCCGGGCGCCCGGCTGCACGAGCACGATGCCGTCCATCAGATGCGGGTGGCCGCACGGCGGCTGCGCTCGGTGCTGTCGTCGTACCGCGCCATCGTCGGGCGAGAACGCTCGCGCGCGCTGCGCGGCGAGCTCAAGGCGCTCGCCGACGTGCTCGGCGGAGCCCGGGACAGCGAGGTCATGCTGGCCCGGCTCGACGAGCTGCTCGACGAGCAGCCGACGCGGGGTGTCCGCGGCCCCGTACGGGCTCGGATCGACGCCGCGTTGCACGAGCGGTACGACCGCGCCCACGACGCGGCCGTCAGGTTCATGAGCTCGGCGCGGTACTACCGGCTGCTCGACACGCTCGACGCGTTGGTCGATGACTGGCGGCCCGCCGGCGGCGACATCCCGGCCGACGACCTGGCCGAGGTCTTCGCGCGCGACTGGAAGCGGCTGCGGGCCGCCGTCCGCCTCGCCGACGAGCTCGACGACCCCGACGAGCACCAGGCGGCGCTGCACGACGTCCGCAAGGCGGCCAAGCGGGTGCGCTACGGGATGGACTCGGCGGTCGGCGTGCTGGGCAAGGACGCCAAGCGGATCGCGAAGTCGGCCTCGCGGATCACCGAGCTGCTCGGCGACCACAACGACAGCCTGATCACCGCGCAGCTGATCGGCGACCTCGCCGACGAGGCGTTCGCGCGCGGCGAGGACACCTTCACCTACGGACGGATGCAGGCCGTCGAGGAGTCGAACGCGGCACTGTCCCGCGACGCGCTGGCCGACGCCCTCGGCGAGCTCAGCCGGCGCCGGCTGGCGGGCTGGAAGAAGCTGTAGCTAGCCGAGGTGGCTGCGCGCCTCCGGGTCGCTGTCGTCGAGCAGCGTGCTGAGCCGCTCGACCTCGTCGTGCTCGCCGATCGCGCTGGCCGCCTGCGCGAGGTAGTAGAAGCAGCGCAGGACGCCGCGGTTCGGCTCGTGCGACCACGGCACGTGCCCCCAGCCCTTCCAGCCGTTGCGCCGCAGCGCGTCCAGGCCGCGGTGGTAGCCGGTGCGCGCGTACGCGTACGCGGCGATCGGGTCGTCACCGGCGAGCGCCTCGGCGGCCAGGTCGGCCCACGCCGCCGAGTCGGTCGGGTGGGCCGCCGCGATCGCTCGCGGCTGGGCTCCGGACGCGCGCATCGCCTCCGCGCCGGCGTCCGCCGGCAGGAGCACGGACGGCGGCTGGGCCAGGAGATCTTCACCGATAGGCATGCCCGCAATCCTTCCACGCCCCCGGTCGGCCGGCGCCGCGGACAGACGAAAGCGGGCTTCGTCGCCCAGGGCGGGGAAGTTTCCCCGCCTTGAGCGTCGAAGCCCGCTTGTGCGCCTGCGCTACTTGCCGGCGACGTCGTTCTTGAACGCGGTCGCGGCCTTGAAGCCGGGAACCGTCGTGGCGGCGATCTGGATCTCGTCACCGGTCTGCGGGTTGCGGCCGGTGCGAGCCGAACGCTCGCGGGGCTCGAAGGTGCCCAGGCCAGCGATCTGAACCTTGGCACCACCGGCGACAGCGCCACGGATGGCGGTCGCGACGGCCTTGATCGCGCGGTCGGCGTCCGCCTGGCTCAGGCCGGTCTCGGTGGCGACTGCGGCGACGAGCTCGTCTTTATTCATGTCAATTCACCTCAGGGTGCTAGTGGGATACCTCGGCCACGGTAGCCGGTCCACGCGGGGAAACCGCGGATTCGGCGTGTCCGGACGGCCATTTGTGTCCTCGGCGACACAAAAAACTCCCCAGGGCGCGGCAGCTTCCTCGTCTACCGCGACCTGGGGAGGTGCTTCAGAATACTATGCGTGGTAGCTCCCGCTCCAGGCCGCGGCCCACGTGAGCGGCCCGATGTAGCCGACCTGCTCGAGGCCGTTCTGCGCCTGTACGGCGAGGACGACGGCCGCGGTGTTGGGCCCGAAGTACCCCGTGCTGCTCAGCGGGGCGCCCTTGGCCACCATCTGCGCCTGCCACTGCCGCAACGCCTCGGAGTAGACGCCCTTGCGCAGCTGGCCCGGGTAGCCGGGCGCGGACGACGAGGCCGTCGTGGTCCCGGAGGCGCTCTGGCCGTTGTACGTGCCGGTGAACGCCGCCGCCCAGGTCTGCGGGCCGATGAACCCGACCTGCTCGAGGCCGTTCTGCCGCTGGACCTCCAGCACCAGCGCCTGGGTCAGCGGTCCGAAGTAGCCGGTCGCGGGGACGCCGGCGCCGCGGGCCGCCATCTGCTGCTGCCACACCTTGATCGCGGCGCTCGACTGCCCGTAGCTCAGCTGGCCCTGGTAGCCGGGGTTGTCGGAGGTGGAGGACTGGTTGGAGGCCGCACCGCCGATGCTGATGTCGCCGGTGACGCCCGACCGCGCGTCTGCGTCGTTGCCGAAGCCGAGGATGCTCGCGCACTCCCACGGCTGCCAGCCACGCATCCGGTAGAGCATCAGGGCGCGCGCGTCCTGCTCGGACGGCGATGCCTGGTGGGGGTATCCGCTGCCGCCGACCGAGCGCCAGGTCGCGAGGTCGAACTGATAGGCCCCGTAGTAGCCGTTGCCGGTGTTGATGGAGTAGTTGTTGCTCGACTCGCACTTGCGCAGCGCGAGCCACTGGTCGGAGCTGGGGTCGGCGACCGCGGTGCTGCCCGGCAGCAGGGCGGGTATCCCGACGACGACGGCCGCGCCGAGCGTGGCGACAGCGAACAGCTTCCTGGATCCGCGGCGAACCGCCGCGGCGGGAGTCCATGAGGGCACGATCTTTGCCTTTCCCGCGCGTACAGCACGGGCGAGGCGGCGCTCGCCAACGAGCGCCGTCCGGGGCCCCGGACACGGGCAGGCGATGCGACTTCCCCATCTCACGCCTGATTGCGACCGGTGTGCTGCTTCCGTCCTCGTTCACGTGTGCATATCCGTCGGACGCCGAACGATCCGGGACGGAATGCTGCGTCGGAGTCGTGCGGCGGGCCCCAGGGGGAGCTGTCGGCCGTATTCCACCGTATTGACGCGCCACAGCGTTCACAACAGAAACACCAAACCCGCCATTATCAACCACCTCATCGCTCCCACCCATGTAACGACACGCCGGTAGGCGCTACGTAATCACACGAATGTCGTTCCGCAGGTCAGAGGCGCGGCCGACGCCACGACCGCCGCCGTGGACGTCGGCGCGCCGGGCGGCTGTGATCCACGCCACATTCAGCCGGCAACGGGGCTGCTGCGGCGTACTTCGGTACGGAATCGCCGCCGGATCCGTACCGGAGTGCGCCGCGAACGCGAGCCGGCGGGCTACCGGCCGGCGACGGTCCGGGTGACCCCGATGCGACCGGGACCGTCGGTCTTCGCCCGGGCCCGCTCGAACGCGCGCTCGCGCTGCTCCTCGAAGCGGCTCGCCTGCTCGTCCAGGTCCTGCATGAAGGCGGCGAGCGCCTCGCGCGCCCGCTCCCCCTCCGGGCCGAGGTCCGTGCGCTGGAAGACCCGCCACTTGCGCAGCACGGGGGCCAGCACCTCGTCGCGGTGCTGGCGGAGGTCATAGATGCCCGCCTTGGCGATCGCCACCGACTTTCGGGCGAAGCCGGCCATCCCGGCGCCGGGCATCTCGAAGCCGGTCACCTCACGGGCGACCGCCTGCATCGTGGCATCGGGGAAGTGGTCGAACGCGGCGCTGACGAGATTGCGGTAGAAGACCATGTGCAGGTTCTCGTCGGTGGAGATCCGGGCCAGCAGCTGGTCGCAGATCGGATCCTCGGTCGCCCGCCCGGTGTTGCGATGCGATACGCGGGTGGCGAGCTCTTGGAAGGAGACGTAGGCGATCGTCTCCAGCGACGTCTTGGCTCCCGAGTCGTAGCCGGCGGTCATGTGCGCGAGCCGCTCGACCTCGAGCGCGACCGGGTCGACACCGCGGGTCACCACCAGATAGTCGCGCATCGCCGTGCCGTGCCGGGCCTCCTCCGCCGTCCACCGGCCGACCCACTGCCCCCACGCACCGTCGCGACCGAAGTTGGTGGCGATCTCGAAGTGGTACGACGGCAGGTTGTCCTCGGTCAGCAGGTTGGTGACCATCGCCGTCTGGGCGATCGGGTCCAGCGTGGACTGCCCCGGCTCGTAGTCCTGGCCGCCGAGGAAGGCGAAGTTACGTCCGTCGTCCCACGGCACGTAGTCGTGCGGGTTCCAGTCCTGCGCGGCGCGCAGGTGCCGGTTGAGGTTCTCCTCGACGACGGGCTCCAGCGCGTGCAGCAGGTGCTTCGGGTCTTCGGTGGGTTCCACGGCAGTACTCCTCGCTTCGCCGACAGCGGCAGTCCCACGCTACCGCCGCCGGGCGGCCCTCCGGCGAGGTCGGCGGTATGCCGCTACCGCTCCTCACGCCGCTCACGCGGCGTGCGCAGCACCCACCGCGCCACGACGTCGATCGCGAGCCCGAGGGCGCCGATCACCACGATGAGGGCGGTGATGTGGTGATAGGCGAGCTGGTCCTTCGCGTTCAGGATCTGGTAGCCCAGCCCGCTGGTCACGCCCAGCATCTCCGCCGGCACCAGCACCACCCAGCCCAGCGCCACCGCGCCACGGATGCCGCCGAGCACGTGCGGACGGACCGAGGGGGCGGTGACGGTGCGCAGCAGCTCCCAGCGGGTCGCGCCGAGCGCGCGGGCGACGGCCCGGTGACCCGGGTTGACCGCTCGTACGCCGGCGAGGGTCGCCAGCACGATGGGCCACACCGTGGTCAGGGCGACCAGGGTGATCACCGGCAGGTCCCCGATGCCGACGAGCACGATCACCAGCGGCGCCCAGGACAGCGGCGAGACCATCCGCAGGAAGCTCACGACCGGCCGGGTGGCCCGCTCGAGCCGGCCGACCGACCCGATCGCGACCCCGAGCAGCACGCCACCGACGACCGCGACGAGCAGCCCCGCGACCAGCCGCAGCACCGACGCCGCGGCGTCGTCGAGCAGCACGCCCGAGCGCCACAGCTCCACCAGGCCCGACCACGTCCGGGTGGGCGAGAACTCGCGCACCAGCGGTCGACCGGCGAGCAGGACGTCGGTGACCAGGAACCACAGCCCGATCGCGGCCGCGGTACCCAGCACGGCGTACCACGCCGCCGGACCCGGGCGCCGGGTGGCGCGCGCATCCGCCTCGGGGCCGGGCGCGGACGCCCGCCGGACGTCGGGACCGCCGGACAGCCCGGGTGCGGTCGTCGCGGTGCTCACGGTTGGATCAGCTCCTGACGGGTCAGCTTGGTGGCGGGGATCGTGCCGCCCCCGAGGGCCTGCTTGACGAACCGGTCGTCGACCAGCTCCTTGTGCACGGACTCCCCGGTGACGCCCTGCAGGAAGCCGGTGTCGCCGTCGATGGCCGTCGAGCGCATCGATTCGACGAGGGCCGAGGTGTAGCTGGCCAGGGGCAGCGCCGAGAAGCCGAGCCGCTCGCCGTGCCAGTCGGGGTGCTTGGTGACCGAGGTGTACGCCGCCGGGTCGCGGCTGAAGACCTTCTGCACCGGCGCCGCGGGCTGCGGCAGGTACTTGCCGTCGGCCAGCAGGCCGCCCATGTCGCCGCGGTGGCCGTCGATCCACTGCTGCGCCTGGACGAGCGCCGTCCCGATCGCCTGCGCGGTCTGCGGGTCGGACTCGATCAGGTCCTCGCGCAGCACGATCGCGCAGCAGGCGTGCTCCTTCCACACGTCACCGAGGAAGCGGTGCACGCGACCGACGTCCTTCGCCTCGGCGACGGCGCTGAACGGGTCGGCCACGACGTACCCGCTGACCTGGCCGGACGCGAGCGCCGGAACCATGTCGGACGGCGCCATGACGGCCAGCTGCACCGAGCCCTCGGACGCCGAGGGCGCCTGCCGGACGACCGGCTTGAGGCCGGAGGCCAGCAGCATGCGCTGCAGGACGATGTTGTGGATCGACCACCAGTAGGGAATCGCGACCGTGGTGCCCGCGAGCTGCTCGGTGGCGGTGATCGACTTGCCGACGGTCAGCGCGGACCCGTTCACGTGCCCCCAGCCGATCACCTTGAGCGGGATCTTCTTGGCCAGCCGCAGCTGGACGGCGAGCGGCATGAGGACGTGCGCGACGTCGACCTCGCCGATGGCGAAGGCCTGCGCGAGCGCCTCCCAGGAGCGGAACATGACGGGGGCGGGCGAGGTGATGCCTTGCCGCGCGAGGAACCCCTTCTCGTGCGCGAGCAGCAGGGCGGACGCGTCGGTGATCGGCAGGTAGCCGATGCGGACGGTCTTCTTGCCGCCGCTGGCCAGGGCCGGGGCCGCGGCGTCCCAGCCGCCCTTGAGCGCCAGGCCGCCGACCACGCCGGCCGCGGCCACCCGCCCGGTGAGCCGCAGCGCGCTACGGCGCGACAGGGTGTGCTCAGGCATCGACCAGCTCTCCTCGCGTCGGCGCGGCCGAAGCCGGCAGGTCGAACGCTGCGCGGATCGTGTCGCGCAGCGTCTCCCGGGCGGCGGTCTCGTCCGCGACCGTCCACCGGTGCTCGATGCGGCCGCCGTCGATCAGCACGATCTGGTCGGCCAGCAGCACCGCCTCGTCGATGTCGTGCGTGACGATGACCGAGGTCAGGTTCTCCCGCCGCGACTCCTCCCGCAGCCAGCCCTGCAGCGAGGACCGGGTCGCGGGATCGAGCGCGCTGAACGGCTCGTCGAGCAGCAGCAGCTCGGGCTCGACGGCGAGCGCCCGCCCGAGGGCCACCCGCTGCGCCTGGCCACCCGAGAGCTGATCGGGGTAGCGCTCGGCCAGCTCGGCGATCTCGAGCAGCTCCAGCAGCCGCGGGACCCGCTCGGCGTTCGCCGCGCGGTTGCGCCCGTAGCCGAGCCCGAGCGCGATGTTCTCGCGCACCGTCAGCCAGTCGAACAGCAGCGCCTGCTGGTAGACGACCGCCTGGCGCTGCGGGCGGCCGTCGGCGGCCAGCTCGATCGTGCCGGCGTCCGGCACGATCTGGTTCTCCAGCACCTTCAGCAGGGTCGACTTGCCGGCGCCGCTGCGTCCGAGGACGGCGACGCAGCTGCCCTGCTGCACGGTCAGGTCGATCCCGGTCAGCACCGGCGTACCGCCGAGGGTGACCTCGACGCCTACGAGGTGAGCGACGCTAGTTCCCATCGCAGCTGTCCTTCCGAAGGGGATTGCACGGGCAGGAACGCGGCCTCGCGGAACCGGCGCGCGGTGCCGCTGGAGGCGACATAGCCGCGGCCGCCGGCCAGCGCGGCCTCGAGGCGGGTCGCCTCACCGGCCGCCAGGCTGGCGTCGAGGCGCAGGCGGACGAACTCGACCAGCGGCGCGGCGGCGAGGTCGTCGGTCAGCCGGCGCCAGCGCTCGGTGACCTCCTCGACCTCGCGGCGCACCAGGTCGAACCGGTCGCGCAGGCCCTCGTTGCCGGACCGCTCGACGGTGGCCGCGGACTCCTCGAGGGAGCGGCGGGCGATGCCCACGCAGAACGACGACTGCAGCGCCAGGAAGGTCGGCCGGAAGGCCCGTGCCGTCTCCGCGAAGTCCCAGCTCAGCACGGCGTCCCGCGGGATCCGCACGCCCTCGAGGACGACGGACGCCGACGCGGTGGCGTTCAGGGCGAGCAGGCCGTCGACGTACCCCACCCGCACGCCGGGATCGCCCACCCGGAACCAGGTGATGATCCGACGCTCGTCGTCCAGCAGGACCGGGATGACGACGACGGCGCCGTCGACGAGGTTGGAGGCCCACCGGATCAGCCCGTCGACGACGAGCTCGTCGCCGTCCAGGCGCCCGGTGACGCCGAGCGGCTCGATGCCGGCCAGCGCCTTCAGGCCCGAGGCCATCGCCGTGGACCCGATCGCGTCGCCGGTGCGCAGCAGCGCGACGGTCGCCTCGTTGAGCGGCGTCCGCTCGCCGCGCGCGAAGTAGTCCAGGACCATGCGGTGCGCCCACAGGCTGAACGCGCTGCTCATGCACTCCTCGGCCAGCAGCGCGATGAGGCTCGCGCTGCCGCCGATGCGGGCCGATACCGCGACCGGGCTGTCGATGGAGTCCACACCGAGGTCGAGCAGCTCGCGACGGCCGAGGTCCCGCAGGATCTCTGAGGTCGGCACCGCACCGGCGTCCACGTCGCGGACGCTGGTGGCGACGCGCTCGCGCACCTCGTCGGCCTGCGCCGCGATCTGCTCGAAGCCGCTCGGCAGGTAGGCGGTGGTCATCGCGAGCCCTCGGCGACGGACGCTGCACCGAGGGCGTGCAGCCGATCGATCGGGGTCTCGACGATCGCGCGGGCGCGGACGACGGCGTCCTCGTCCGGGGCGTTGTAGAGGCACAGGCACTTCGCGGTGTCCTCGCGCACGTACGTCCGCAGGAACGAGACCTCGGGGATCTCGGCGTAGCGCGGCGACTTCTCCTTCTTGCGCGCGAGGTAGGTGTCCATGTCGATGTGCGCGGGAATGTCCCACTCGACGAGGTAGCCGGCCTCGGGGCGCACGGCCTTGATGTCGGCGAGGTCGGCACCGACCAGGCGCACCGGGTCGGGTCCCTCGACCTCGGCCACGTCGTCGACGCCGAGGACGGCGGTGCCGAGCGCCTGCTGGTCGGCGGTCTCGAAGACCAGGAAGATGCGGTCGGCGCCCGCGGTCACCTCGGCCTCGATCAGCTCGGCGCCAGCGGTTGCCGCGCGCTGCTTCGCCTGCTCGATCACGGCGGCGGCGGCGTCCTTGGTGGCGGTCGCGGGAACGATCTCGATGAGGGCCAGGATGGGCTCAGACATGGGTATCTCCTTGTTTCTGGGTAGGAAGATGCGCGCACGGGTGTCGTGCGCACAGCAGAAGGAGAGCCCCCTGGAAAAGGAGGCGGCGAAGGGCCGGGTGGGGGCTCTGCGGGACTAGCGACAGAGAGCGCTGTCAGTCATGACGTGATCGACGGTGAAACGGCGTACGGCGTAGAAGCTCGTCGGCACGTTCCACCTCCCGAGATCCTCGGCCACGCGACGCGCGTGGTCCGGTCTGTTCACGTCCGCCCGCAATAGTACAGCGCTCAACCATCCGGTGACAGGGCCGGGAGCGTGCGAGTGGTCACCCAGTGATGTGTCGGCGGCCCAAACCGAATACGATTCGGTCAGGAGCGCGGCGTACGCCACAGGTGCCCGCTAGCCCCGTCACCACGATGACGTCCAGATTCAGGAGCCCATCCATGGAGCAGCTGTACACCCCGGAAGAACGCGAGTTCGCCGAGAAGATGCGCGAGTTCTACCGCACGGAGATCCCGAAGGAGATCCGGGAGATGAACGCGCGCGGCGAGATCGACAGCAAGGAACCGATCGTCACCACCCAGCAGATCCTGAACAAGCACGGCTACGCCGTCCCGAACTGGCCGGTCGAGTGGGGCGGGCAGGACTGGACCCCCGTGCAGCGGCACATCTGGCTGCAGGAGATGGAGCTGGCGAACGTCCCCTCGCCGCTGGCCTTCAACACCTCGATGGTCGGGCCGGTCATCGCGAACTTCGGCTCGCAGGAGATCAAGGAGCGGTTCCTGCCCAAGACCGCGAACCTGGACATCTGGTGGTCGCAGGGCTTCTCCGAGCCGGACGCCGGCTCCGACCTCGCCTCGCTGAAGACCGCCGCCGTCCGCGACGGCGACCACTACATCGTCAACGGGCAGAAGACCTGGACGACGCTCGGCCAGTACGGCGACTGGATCTTCACGCTCGTGCGCACCAACCCGGACGTCAAGAAGCAGCAGGGCATCTCCTTCCTGCTCATCGACATGAAGTCGCCCGGCGTGACCGTCCGCCCGATCCAGCTGATCGACGGCGGCCGCGAGGTCAACGAGGTGTTCTTCGACAACGTCGAGGTCCCGGTCGAGAACCTCGTCGGCGAGGAGAACATGGGCTGGACCTACGCGAAGTTCCTGCTCGGCAACGAGCGCACCGGCATCGCGCGGGTCGGCGTCTCGAAGACGCGCATCGCGCGGCTGAAGGAGCTCGCGCGCAACACCCGGACCGCGCGGGGCACGCTGCTGGACGATCCGCTGTTCTCGGCCCGCCTGACCAAGGTCGAGGTCGAGCTGCAGGCGCTCGAGATGACGCAGATGCGCATCCTGTCCACCCAGGCCAAGGGCTCGGACAAGCCGGACCCGCGTTCCTCGGTGCTGAAGCTCGTCGGCTCGAAGCTGCAGCAGGACGTCACCGAGCTGCTCGTCGACGTCCTCGGCCCGGACGGCCTGTACTTCCGCGACAGCTACGACGCGCCCGAGGGCTTCTCGCCGGTGCCCGGCGGCGCCGTCGACGCGCTTCCGACGTACTTCAACTTCCGCAAGGTCACCATCTACGGCGGTTCGTCCGAGGTGCAGCGCGGCATCATCTCCAAGGCCATCCTCGGCCTCTAGCCGACCGACCCCTTACTTACCTGCATAGGAGCTTTCAAAGTGGATCTGGAACTCACTGAAGAACAGCGCGAGCTCGCCTCGACGGTCGGCCGCATGATGAAGCAGCACTACGACGCCGAGAAGCGCGACGCGATTCTCGCCTCGGAGCAGCGGTACAGCGACGAGATGTGGGGCCGGTACGCCGAGCTCGGCGCGCTCGCCCTGCCGTTCGCCGAGGAGCACGGCGGCGCCGGCATGGGCTTCGCCGAGGTCGGCGTCGTCCTCGAGGAGTTCGGCAAGGCGCTCGCGCTCGAGCCGTACATCTCCACGGTGCTGCTCGGCGGCGGCCTGGTCAACGAGGCCGGCACCGACGCGCAGAAGGAGGAGCTGCTCGGCGGTGTCGCCGAGGGCTCGACCAAGCTCGCGTTCGCGGCGCAGGAGCCCGGCGCCCGCTACGACCTGAGCGCGCCGCAGACCAAGGCGTCCGGCTCGGGCGAGCAGTACACCCTCTCCGGCGAGAAGACCGGCGTGCTGGGCGGCGACTCCGCCGACAAGCTGATCGTGTCGGCGTCCGTCGACGGCGAGGTCGGCCTGTTCGTCGTCGACGCCAACGGCCAGGGCGTCACCCTGATGCCGCTGAAGCAGGCGGACGGGTTCGGCGCGGCCAACGTGCTGCTCGACAACGCCCCGGCGCAGCGCCTGGGCTCCGGCGACGCGTCGGCGACCATCCAGAAGGTCATCGACATCGCGACCGCCGGCCTGTGCGCCGAGGCCGTCGGCGCCATGGACAGCGCGCTGAAGATGACCAGTGAGTACCTGCACACCCGTGTGCAGTTCGGCCAGCCGATCGGCGTCAACCAGGCGCTGCAGCACCGCGCTGCCGACATGTACGTCTCGCTGGAGCTGGCCCGCTCGATGGCGCTGTTCGCCCGCCTGGCGGCCGCGTCGTACGGCGAGAACAGCCACCGCGACATCAACGCCGCGAAGATCGAGATCGACAAGTGCGCCCAGCACATCTCGCAGGAGTCGATCCAGATGCACGGCGGCATCGGCATGACGATGGAGTACCCGATCGGGCACTTCGCCAAGCGGCTCACCGTGCTGATGCGCACCTTCAGCGACACCGATACCCGGGTCGAAGAGCTCGCCGCGGCGGGCGGCCTGATCGCGCCCAACGCCGAGGTCTAGCCGAGGCGCACCTCCCGGAAACGCCACCTGCGGCGTACTTCGGTACCGATCCACCAGCTGTTCGGTACCGAGGTGCGCCGCAGGTCGGCGTTGGGGGCTATTCGGCCAGCTTGGCCAGCAGCAGCGCCTCTGCCGTCGCGGCCTTCGCGAAGTCACCGAGGTCCAGCGATTCGTCGATGCCGTGCGCGCGGCTGTCGGGGTCACCGACGGCGGTGACCAGGACGACCGCGCCCGGGAACGTCTCCTGGAAGTCCGCCACCATCGGGATCGAGCCGCCCATGCCCATCTGCACGGGCTCGACGCCGAACGCCTCCCGCAGCGCCTCGGCGGCCTTCTCGCACACCGGCCCCTCGAACGGGATGATGCCGGGCTGCCCCGTCTCGCCGTCGGTGACGGTCACCTGCGCGCCCCACGAGGCGTGCGTCTGCAGGTGGGTCCGCAATGCCGCGAGCGCGGAGTCGGCGTCGTCCCCCGGCGCGACGCGCAGGCTCACCTTCGCGCGAGCGGACGGCGCGAGGGTGTTCGAGGCGTCCGCGACCGGCGTCGAGTCGATGGCCAGCACGCTGACCGACGGCTTGACCCACAGCCGCTCGACGGCCCGGCCGTCGCCGATCCACTGGACGCCGTCCAGCAGGCCGGACTCCGCCCGCAGCCGCTCCTCCGGGTAGTCCAGGTCCGCCGCCTCGCCGCGGCGCAGCCCCGCGACGGCGACGTTGCCCTTCTCGTCGTGCAGGGTCGCCAGCAGCCGGCACAGCGTCGTCAGGGCGTCGGGCACGACGCCGCCGAACAGTCCGGAGTGCAGCGCGTGGTCGAGCGTGCGTACCTCGACGATGCAGTCGGCCAGCCCGCGCAGGCTGGTGGTGACGGCCGGCGTCCCGACCTCCCAGTTGCCCGAGTCGAGGATGACGAACACGTCGGAGCGCAGCGCGTCGGCGTGCCGCTCGATCAGCGTCCGCAGGGACGGCGAGCCGATCTCCTCCTCGCCCTCGATGAACAGCGTGACCCCGACGGGCGGCTTGCCGTCGAACGCGCGCAGCGCCGCCAGGTGCGCGGCGATACCGCCCTTGTCGTCGGCCGTCCCCCGGCCGTACAGCCGCCCGTCGCGCTCGGTGGCCTCGAACGGCTTGGAGGTCCACAGGTCCGGGTCGCCCGTCGGCTGGACGTCGTGGTGCGCGTACAGGCACACCGTGGGCCTGCCCTGCGGCGCCGGGAAGTGCGCGATGACGGCCGGCTTGCCGCCCTCCTCGACGATCCGTACGTCGGGGCAGCCCAGCTCGCGCAGCAGCCGGACGACTTCCTGCGCCGACTCCCGCACCCTCTCCTCGTGCGTGGCGAGCGAGCTCACCGAGTCGATGGCCACGAGGGCCTTGAGGTCTTCGAGGCTGCTCGGGACGGCCCGGGCGACGGCGTCCTTGATCTGCGCGGTATCCATGCCCCGAGCGTATCGACCGCGCGCGGCTCCGTTCGGCGCGGCGCGCGGCCGGCTCAGCCGCCGGCCAGGCCGCGCAGCAGTGCCGCGCTCGTCGCGTCGGCCGGGTAGAAGGTCTCGATCGCGAGCTCGGAGACCGTGACGTCCCGCGGCGTCCCGAATACCGCCGTCATGCTGAACATCGCCAGCTCCGAGTCGCCGAGCCGGATCCGCAGCGGCACCACGATGGCGTCGGTGTCCGGGTCGGGGTGGTCGCTCGAGCCGGGGTATCCGTCGAGCTCGGCGCGCAACGCGATGAGCCCGGCGTCGGCGGAGGCGTCGATCTCGCGGTCGAGCCGGTCCAGCAGATGGGCGCGCCACTCGCCGAGGTTCGCGATGGCCGGCGCGAGGCCGTCAGGGTGCAGGCTCAACCGCAGGACGTTGATCGGCGGCTCGAGCAGGTGCGCCGCCGCACCGGCGACCAGCCGCTCGAGTGCCTCGTTCGCCGCGACGAGGTCCCATTGCTGATCGATCACCGCGGCGGGGAACGGATCGTGCGCGTCGAGCACCTTGGTGATCGCGTCGCTCACCAGCGACATCGACGGCTCGCCGAGACGGTGCTCCGGATGCGCCGGGGCGAAGCCGCCGGAGACCAGCAGCCGGTTCTGCTCCCGCAGCGGCACCTCGAGGTGGCCGGCCAGCCGCAGGATCATCGCGGACGTCGGCCTCGCGCGCCCGGTCTCCACGAAGCTCAGGTGCCGCGCGGAGACCTCGGCCCGCGCAGCGAGCTCGAGCTGGCTGAGCCGGCGGCGCTCACGCCATCGGCGCAGCAGCTCGCCGGCGACTACATCGCCATCTGGAACGAGACCGACCCCGAGGCCCGCATGGCGGCGATCGCGCAGGTCTGGGCCGACGACGCCCGGTACGTCGACCCGCTCGCCGACGTCGCGGGGCACGACGGTATCGCCGCGGTCGTCACCGGCGCCCAGGCGCAGTTCCCCGGCTGGCGGTTCCGGCTGCTCGGCCCGGTCGACGCGCACCACGACCAGCTCCGGTTCCGCTGGGAGCTCGGCCCCGAGGGCGCCGACGCACCGGTCGTCGGCTCCGACGTCGCGCTGGTCGACGCCGACGGGCGGCTGAGCCTGGTCCTGGGTTTCCTCGACAAGGTGCCCGCCCAGGTCTAGCCGGCGCGCGGCGGTGTGCCGGCATCCCCCACCGTCGCCGTGTCCGCAAGCGCTGATCGGCTCGTCGCGTCGTCGCGGCGGGCCGATCGGCTTGTATCGAGGATCATCACTATCATCGGCGACGACGACGTCGCCGTTCATGACTGGCAGTCATTCGTCCAAGCGTCACCGGGGCTTAACCGAGCGGTCGGACGAACCTTCCACCGGAGCACTCATCCTGGCAGCATGGCAACCACGCTCCGCGCAGAACCGGCGCTCCAGCCCGACGCCCACGCGACCGCCCCGGATGCCGCGAGCGCGCGTTCGTACTCGCTGCAGATCGTCCCCCCGGGGCCGGAGGCCGAGCTCGCGCTGCGTCTGCGCTACCGCGTCTTCGCCGAGGAGATGGGCGCGCGCCTCGCCGCCCAGGCCGGCCGGGACGTCGACGAGTGGGACGCGCACTGCGAGCACCTGATGGTCCGCGACGACCACACCGGTGACGTCGTCGGCACCTACCGGATCTTCCCTCCCCGGGCGGCCGCGCGGCTCGGCCGGTCGTATTCATCGACGGAGTTCGATCTCGACGGCCTGCGCGGTATCGGCGACAGCCTGGTCGAGGTGGGGCGCTCGTGCGTCGACCCCGCGCACCGCAACGGGGCGGTGGTGAGCCTGCTCTGGTCGGGGCTGGCCCGGTACATGCTGCTGTCGGGGCACCGCTACCTGGGTGGCTGCGCGTCGATCTATCTCGACGCCGGCAAGGGCAACGCGGCGGCGATCGTGCGCGAGGCGCTCGCGACGCACGCCGGCCCGGAGCACCTCGCCGTCACGCCGCACACCCCCTGGCACTACGACAAGTACCCCGAGCCGGTGAGGGTGTCCGTTCCCCCGCTGCTTCGGGCCTACCTCAGGCTCGGCGCGAAGGTGCTCGGCGAGCCGTCGTACGACCCCGGCTTCCACACCGCCGACCTCTACATCCTGCTCGACATGCAGTCGGTCGATCCCCGCGTCACCAAGCGTTTCACCGGCCGGTAGGAGCCCCCATGGCACCGTTCGAGTCCTGCCCGCAGCTGTGCGCGCGCCAAGGGATCACCTGCCGGCACGAGGTCGCGCCGACCGTCGTCGCGCGCCGGGCGCTGGCCGTGCTGCGGGTCGTCGTGCGCGGCGCCTGCGGCGTGCTCGCGCGCTCGGTGGCCGACCGGCTGCTGCGCCGCAGGCGCACCCCGGCCTATGTCGCGACCGTCTACCGTCGGCTGCTCGCGGCCAGCGGGATCACCGTGCGGGTCACCGGCGCACGGCGGACGTTCGCCGACCCGGGTGAGCCGGTGCTCGTCGTCGGCAACCACGTGTCGTGGCTCGACGTCATGGCGTTCGCCGCCGTCCAGCCGCTGACCATGGTCTCGAAGCGGGAGATCGGCGAGTGGCCGGTCGTCGGCTGGGTGGCCCGTAGGGCGGGGACCGTGTTCATCGACCGCGAGCGATTCCGCGCCGTCGACGAGACCCGCAAGGAGGTCGGGCGCCGGCTGCGCTCCGGCGAGGTCGTCGCGACGTTTCCTGAGGCCACGACCACCTGCGGGCGCGGCTTGGCACCGATGTTCCCGGCGATGTTCCAGGCCGCGATCGACGTCGGCGTGCCCGTGCAGCCCGTGGCGTTCAGCTGGCTGGATCGCCATGGGCGGCTCACGACGGCCGGCGCGTACGTCGGCGACCAGCCCCTGCTGGACTCCGTGCGCGCCATCCTGGGCCAGCGCGGCCTCGCGCTGCGGATCGACGTCCTGCCGCGGATCCTGCCCAAGCACGTGCGGCCGATCGACGACCGCAAGGCGCTGCGCACCGCCGCCGCCGAGTCGATCGCGGCCGCCCTGCAGGCCCCGGTCGGCGACTGGGCCGCTCACCTGCGGCCCACGACGTGCCAGGCGGCGCAGCTGCGGGTGCCGGTGCTCACCGACCCGCTGGTCGCGCTCGAGGAGCTGCCGAGCCTGTCCGGTCCCCGGCCGCGCAAGGCCGGCGCGGCCTGAGGCGTCACCGGTCACGAGCGCGGACCGGCACGGTACCGGTGTCCGGGGAGGGCCCGGCCGAATAGGGTGGAGCGCAACGGACCACACGTCGCCTACCGCCAAGGAGAAGCCATGCCCATCGCCACGCCCGAGGTCTACGCGCAGATGCTCGATCGCGCGAAGAAGGAAGGGTTCGCCTACCCCGCCATCAACTGCACGTCGTCCGAGACGATCAACGCGGCGATCAAGGGCTTCGCGGACGCCGGATCCGACGGAATCGTGCAGTTCTCCACCGGCGGCGCCGAGTTCGGCTCCGGTCTCGGGGTGAAGGACATGGTCACCGGGGCGGTCGCGCTGGCCGAGTTCGCGCACGTGGTGGCGGCGAAGTACGACGTCAACATCGCGCTGCACACCGACCACTGCCCGAAGGACAAGCTGGACGGCTACGTCCGGCCGCTGCTGAAGATCAGCCAGGAGCGGGTCGCGAACGGCCAGCAGCCGCTGTTCCAGTCGCACATGTGGGACGGCAGCGCCGTACCGCTCGAGGAGAACCTGGAGATCGCCAAGGAGCTGCTGGCCGAGTGCAAGAAGGCCAACATCATCCTCGAGGTCGAGGTGGGCGTCGTCGGTGGCGAGGAGGACGGCGTCGCCAACGAGATCAACGACAAGCTGTACACCACCGACGAGGACTTCCTGAAGACCTTGGAGGCGCTCGGCTCCGGCGAGAACGGCCGGTACCTGCTGGCCGCGACGTTCGGCAACGTGCACGGCGTCTACAAGCCGGGCAACGTCAAGCTGCGCCCGGAGGTGCTGCGCGACGGCCAGCGTGCGGCGGCGGACAAGCTCGGCGGCGGCAACGACAAGCCGTTCGACCTGGTCTTCCACGGCGGCTCGGGCTCCGATCCGCAGGAGATCAAGGACGCGGTGTCGTACGGCGTCGTGAAGATGAACGTCGACACCGACACCCAGTACGCGTTCACCCGCCCGATCGCGGGCCACATGTTCAGCAACTACGACGGCGTGCTGAAGGTCGACGGCGAGGTCGGGAACAAGAAGGTGTACGACCCGCGCTCCTACCTCAAGGGCGCCGAGGGCGCGATGGCGGAGCGCGTGGTGCAGGCCTGCGCGGACCTGGGCTCGACCAACACCTCGGTCTCGAAGTAGGCCGCCGTGAGCAACCTGAAGTTCGACTTCACCGGCCGGTCGGTCGTCGTCACCGGCGCCGCGCGCGGAATCGGGCTCGAGCTCGCGCGGTTCTTCCAGGACGCCGGCGCGCGCCTGTACATGTGCGACTTCGACGCCGACGAGCTGAAGAAGGCCGCTGACGAGATCGGCGCCACCGGGTTCCCGGTCGACGTCAGCAGCACCGAGCAGGTCGAGGCGCTCGTCGCGCAGGTGGTCGAGGAGACGGGCAGCCTCGACGTCGTGGTCAACAACGCCGGCATCCTGCGCGACACCGTGCTGTGGAAGATGACCGACGAGATGTGGGACCAGGTGCTGGCGGTGCACGCCGGCGGCACGTTCCGGCTCACCCGCGCGGCCGTGCCGCACATGCGCAAGCAGGAGTACGGCCGCATCGTCAACGTCACGTCGTACACCGGTCTGCACGGCAACACCGGCCAGGCCAACTACGCGACCGCGAAGGCGGGCATCATCGGCTTCACCAAGACGGCCGCCAAGGAGCTCGCCCGGTTCGGCATCACGGTCAACGCGATCTCTCCGAACGCCAAGACCCGGATGGTCGCCTCGATCCCGGACGACAAGCTCGCCGAGATCGCCTCGGGCATCCCCCTGGGCCGGTTCGCCGAGCCGTCGGAGATCGCCGCGGCGATCGGCTTCCTCGCCTCCGAGGAGGCCGGGTACATCACCGGCACGGTGCTGCCGGTCGACGGCGGCCTCGCGATGTAGCCACGCGCCACCTCGGCCCGCGTTCCGCGGCCCCTTGCACCGCGTTCTGCGGGGCAGCCAGAGACGATAACCACCTGGGATCGTGTCCGGCTGCCCCGCAGATGCGTTGCGCGACTAGAACACCTTGCCGGGATTGAGGATCCCCTGCGGGTCCAGGGCCTGCTTGATCTGGCGGTGCACCCGCAGGCCGAGCTCGCCGATCTCCTTGGCGAGGAAGTCCTGCTTGATCGACCCGACGCCGTGCTCGCCGGTGATCGTGCCGCCCATCGACAGGCCGAGGTCGAGGATCTGGCCGAAGGCGACCTTCGCGCGCTCGTACTCGGCGTCGTCGCCCGGCGTGAAGCAGATCGTCGGATGCATGTTGCCGTCGCCGGCGTGCCCGCAGGTGCCGATCACCGTGTCGGTGTCGACGCCGATCTGCTCGCAGCCGGACAGGAATTCCGCCATCCGCGAGCGCGGTACGGCGACGTCGTCCACCAGCGAGCCACCTTTGAGCGCCTCGAGCGCCGGCAGGGCCTGGCGGCGCGCGAACAGCAGCATCGAGCCCTCTTCCGCGTCGTCGGTGCGGTGCAGCTCGCTCGCACCGGCGTCCTGACACGCCCGCTCGATCCCGGCCATCTCCCGCTCGGCGCGGTCGCCGCCGCTGTCGGACTGCGCCAGCAGCAGGGCCTTCGTACCGAGGTCGAGGCCCATGTGGTGCTTGGCCTCCACCGCGGCGATCGCCGTGCCGTCCATGATCTCCAGCAGCGAGGGCACCAGCCCGGCGTCGATGATCGCCTGCACCGCGGCGCCGGCATGGTAGAGGTCGGTGAACGATGCGACGAGGGTCGCCGGCGGCTCCGGCAGCGGGCGCAGCATGAGCGTCGCCTCGGTGATGACGCCGAGGGTGCCCTCGGCGCCGACGAACACACGGGCCAAGTCGTACCCAGCGACGCCCTTGACGGTGCGCCGGCCGGTGCGCAGCACCTCGCCGTCCGCCAGCACTACCTCCAGGCCCATCACGAAGTCCGTCGTCACGCCGTACTTCACGCAGCACAGGCCACCGGCGTTGGTCGACAGGTTGCCGCCCAGGGTGCACCAGTCGTACGACGAGGGATCGGGCGGGTAGAACAGCCCGTGCGGCTCGAGCGCCTTGCGGAAGTCGAGGTTGACCACGCCGGGCTGCACCCGCGCGTACCGGTTGGCGGTGTTGATCTCCAGGATCTCGTTCATCCGCGCGAGCGAGAGGACGATCGAGTCGCGGGTCGCGTTCGACGACCCGGCGAGACCGCTGCCGGCCCCGCGCGGATGCACAGGGACGCCGTGCTGGGCGGCCGTCTTGATCACCGCGACGACGTCCTCGGTGCTGCGGGCGTGGACGACGGCGGCCGGCTGCTCGCTGGGTGCGAGCATGGCCATGTCGCGCGAGTACGCCACCGTCACGTCAGGATCGGTGACGACCACTTCCGGTGGAAGCAGATCCTTCAGGTCGGCCAGCGCCGCGGCGATATCGAAGCTCATTCTTCGACTGTAGTTGCGTCGTCAGCCCGCGGCGCATCCTCGCCCCTCGACCTGCGGTGGATGAGGGCACGCTATCCGGGTTGCAGCGTGCACTACTCCACCGCAGAACGCGGACGTCACGTGCACTGCTTCGAGACCGCGTCGGGCAAGGTGACCTGCTGTCCGAAGAAGGTGCACCGGCAGTTCTCGAAGCAGCTCGAGAGCTGATCTCGCTGCCAGTAGACGACACCGGCCAGGCCGATCAGGAGCACCACCAGCAGGATCTTCCCGACGACCGCGCGCACGATCGCCGCCATCAGGACGGCGAGCAGCACCAGGACGCCGATGGCGATGACCGAGACCGTCTTGACGGTGTTCAGATCGAGCGTCATGGCTACGGCGCGGTCGGCGGGTTCTGCGGCGGCTGCCCGGCGCCGCCGAGCCGGTCGTGAGGAGCCTCGACGTACTGCCCCGGAGCGGACGTGCCGAACTGCGGCGGCAGCTGCGGCTGGGCCTCTATCTGCGGCTGCGCCTCGGCCTGCGGCGGGACGCCGGTGCCGCTGGGCTGGCGGTACTGCTCACGGTCGGAGGGCCCGCGGCCGGTGAGCGAGGAGAAGTCGGCGCGGACGGAATCCCGCGCGCCGATGTCGTCGAGCTCGAAGTACTGCTCCTTCTTGAAGCCGAACATGTTCGCGATGATGTTCGCCGGGAACGACTCGACCCGGGTGTTCAGCGCCCGCACGTTGCCGTTGTAGAACCGCCGTCCGGCAGCGATCCGATCCTCGGTGTCGGTCATCTCGTTCTGCAGGTTCAGGAAGTTCTGGTTGGACTGCAGCGTCGGGTAGCTCTCCGCGAGCGCGAACAGCCGACCGAGGGAACCGCTGAGCTGCTGCTCCGCGTGCGCCTGGGCCTCCGGCGTCCGCCCGGGGGCGTCGTGCACGTTGACCGCGTTGGACCGCGCCGCGATCACCGACTCGAAGACCTGCCGCTCGTGGGAGGCGAACGCCTTCACGGTCTCGATCAGGTTAGGGATCAGGTCGTAGCGGCGTTTGAGCTCGACGTCGATCTGGCGCCACGACTCGGCAACGAGGTTGCGCTGCGAGACGAACCGGTTGTACATGGAGATGCTCGCGACGCCCGCGATCAGGAGGATCGCCACGACGATGATCAGGATGATGACGCCAGTGCTCACGGCGGAGCCTCCTCGCTCGGGTCAGTTGCCTTCACGGTAGCCGAGTAGGCGGGGCGGCGCGCCTCCACCGCGCGGCGCAGCTGTCGTGACGTCCGCGTAAGTTCGTCTCCGAGCCGCAGGCCGACCGGCGCAGCCCGCAGCAAGACACCGGCGACGAGGGAAGGGCGGGATGCGCGCACTCTTCAGGGACGGCGACGGGACCGGGCCGCGTCGACGCTCGCGCGGTGCACTCCTGGCCGTGCTGTTGGTGATCGGGCTGATATGCCTGCTCAGCCGACCGGGTCCCGACGACCCGGCGGCCAGTCCGGCCGGCCTCTCGCCCGCGCCGCGCTCGACGGGCCGGGCCGCGCCCTCGCCCGCCGGCACGGCCGGGGCGGGGCCGACAGCATCGGGCGAGCAGCCTCCCGGCGGCCCGGCCGGCGCGCAGGCCGTTGCACTGCTCGCGACACTGCCCACGAAGGGGCGCGCCCCCAAGACCGGGTACAGCAGGGACCAGTTCGGTGCTGCCTGGAGCGACGACGTGAGCGTCGACGGCGGCCACAACGGCTGCGACACCCGCAACGACATCCTGCGCCGCGACCTGGTCGAGATCGTCCTCAAGCCCGGCTCCCACGGGTGCGCCGTCCAGTCCGGCACGCTCCACGACCCCTACAGCGCGGCGACGATCGCGTTCGTGCGGGGCGCGACCACCTCGGCCGACGTCCAGATCGACCATGTCGTCGCGTTGTCCGACGCATGGCAGAAGGGAGCGCAGCAGCTCACCGCGCAGCAGCGGGCCGACTTTGCGAACGACCCCGTCAATCTGCAAGCGGTCGCCGGACCGGTCAACCAGGCCAAGGGCGCCGGCGACGCCGCGACCTGGCTGCCGCCGAACAAGGCCTACCGGTGCAGCTACGTCAGCCGCCAGGTCGCCGTCAAGGCGAAGTACGCGCTCTGGGTCACCCCGGCGGAACGCGAGGCGATCGCGACCGTGCTCGCCGGCTGCGATGCAGCGAGCGCCCCGGCCACGTAACCGCGGCGGGTTCCCGAGGCCGTACCGCGTCAGACCGCCAGGTCGTCGGTCGTGTACGCCGTCCGCAGCTCGAGACCGGCGTCCGTCACGGCCTGGCGCGCACCCCGCTCGACGATGAGCGCGACACCCACCACCTCGGCTCCCGCCTCGCGCAGCGCGTCGACGGCCTGCAGCACCGAGCCTCCGGTGGTGGACGTGTCGTCGACGGCCAGCACCCGGCGGCCCTCGACGCCCGGCCCCTCCACGCGTCGCTGCATGCCGTGCTTCTTCTGCTCCTTGCGGACGACGCACGCATCGAGCGCCCGGCCCTGCGCGGCCGCCGCGTGCAGCATCGAGGTCGCCACGGGGTCGGCGCCGAGGGTGAGGCCGCCGACGACGTCGTACTCGAGGTCGGACGTCGCCTCGAGCAGCACCCGGCCGATCAGCGGGGCGGCCTCGTGATGCAGCGAGACGCGCCGCAGGTCGACGTACCAGTCGGCTTCCTTGCCACTGGAGAGGATCACCTTCCCGCGGACGACGGCGATCTGGTTGATCAGCTCCAGCAGGCGGTCACGGTCAGACATGCGGCAGATCCCTTCGGTGGCGAGCGCCCCAAACCTATCCGGCGTCCGTCGGACGTCGCACGCCGGACGCCGCTACGCCGAGACCGGCGTAGCGGTGATCTGCGGGGCTGCGAGGCACGCTATGGCCTCGATAGCGTGCGCCACTGCCCCGCAGATCGGACGTTCGCGAGGGGTACGCCGGGTCGGGGGAAGCCCGTCGTCACCGGACCGCCGCGAACCGGGCCATGCCCGCCGCGTCGGCGGCCTCCCGGTAGGCGGCCGCGAGGGAGTCCACGGTGGCGTGCGCGTTCAGCCCGCTCGGGTTGGGGACGACGAACAGCGGGGTGGCGTCGAGGACGGCCTGCGTGTCCTCCGGATACGTCCCCGGCCAGCGCGCCTGGCGACCTTGCCGTGCGCGGCGCTCCCCGAACGCCGTCCGGTAGGCGGTGATCCCGGCGACGGCCACGGCGCCGGGCCGGTGCCGCAGTACCGTGCTCACCAGGCGGCCGGCGCCGGCGCGCAGCTCGGCGTCGGTCAGCTCGTCCGCGCGCGCCGTGGTGCGCGGTGCCAGGTTGGTGACACCCAGCCCGATGTCGCGCAGGTGGCGCAGGTCCGACGCGCGGTACCCGGCGGACGGGTCGACGAGCCGGTCGGTGATGCCGGCTCGCGCCAACGCCGGGTAGAACCGGTTCCCGGGACGGGCGAAGTGCGCGCCGGTGGCGCCGGTCCACAGCCCGGGGTTGATGCCGACGACGAGCAGCCGCAGCGGGTCCGGCAGCAGGTCGTCGATCACCGCGTCACGGGCGGCTTCCAGGTCGGCGCGGGTGGGGCGGGTCGTCATCTCTCCAGTGTGCCCGGGCCGATGCGGTGGGTTGTGCCCCGCTCTCGCCCCGATACCGGGGCACAACCCACCGCCAGAGCCCGACCCACCGCGGGAGCCGCTAGCCGAGATCCTCCAGCGCCTTCTTCGCGCCGTCGTTCAGCGGCACCGGATCGGTCTCGACCGCCTTCTTCGGGTCGAACTCGTTGGCCGACGGGTGCACCTTGGCGAGGTCGGCCTTGTTCTCGAAGATGGTCTTGGTGATCGCGCAGGCGTTGCTGTCGGGGAAGTCCGCCGACACGACGAGCAGGTTGGGCACCACGATCGTCTTGACGTCGGCCGGCAGGTTGTACGTCGCCTTCGGGATGGTGCCCTCGGCGTACACCTCGTTGATCTCCTGCATCTTCTTCAGCGCCGGCATGATGTCCAGGAACTCCACCGCGTCGCCCTTCGACGTGAACAGATCGGTGAGCGCCGGCGTGGGCAGGCCGCCGGACCACACGAAGCCGTCGAGCGAGCCGTCCTTCATGCCGTCGATGGTCTTGGTGAGATCCAGCCGCTGCGCGGTGAGGTCGCTGTCGATGTTGATGCCCGCGGTCTGCAGCAGGCGGGTGGCGATGACCTCGGTGCCGGACTTCGGCGAGCCGGTCGAGATCTTCTTGCCCTTCATGTCGGCGATCGACTTGATGCCGGCGTCCTTGCGCACGACCACCTGGGTGTAGTTCGCGTACGTCGAGGCCAGGGCCTTGATGTCGGCCTTCTTGCCCTCGAACGCGCCCTTGCCGTTGACCGCGTCGGCCGCGGTGTCGGCGAGGGAGAACGCGATGTCGTAGTCGCCGGTCACGATCTGCTGGATGTTCTGCACCGACGCGCCGGTCTCGGCCGC
Organism: Cumulibacter manganitolerans; assembly: GCF_009602465.1. Taxonomy (NCBI): domain Bacteria; kingdom Bacillati; phylum Actinomycetota; class Actinomycetes; order Geodermatophilales; family Geodermatophilaceae; genus Cumulibacter; species Cumulibacter manganitolerans. Next base: position 30,869 of record NZ_WBKP01000013.1, read on the forward strand.
GGTGACCTTGAGCTTGCCGCCGGACTTCTCGGTCAGCAGGTTGGCGATACCGCCGCCGAGGAGGTAGTAGACGCCGGTCGAGTTGCCGGTCGCCATCGACAGCTGGCCGTCGGAGAACTCGCACGAGATCGACCCGTCGGATGCGGCCTTCGACTCGGTCTTCTGCTTGCCGCCGCCGCAACCGGTGACGACGAGGGCGACGGAGCTGGCCAGCGCGACGGCTGACAGGCGGGTTCGGGTGAGCATCATGCGGTTGCCTCCTGCGTGGTGGTGCGGGCGTGGATGGGGGTACTGCCGGGATCGGTCGGGGTGTTCCGCTTGGTGCGGAAGAAGTTGAGGGCGAAGGCGGCCGCGAGGAACGCCAGGCCGATGCCGATGGACAACGGCTGCAGGTACAGCAGCAGCAGCGCCGCCGGGACGCAGAGGCTTCGCTCCAGCCAGGTGGCGTCGCCGTACAGCCAGCCACCGGTCACCGCGGCGAGCGCCGCGACCGCCAGCATCGACACGGCCGTGGTCCACACGACCCCGATGAAGCTGCCCTGCATCAGCAGGTGCGAGCCGTTGTCGGTGATCACGAACGCGATCGGGGCGAGGAAGGCCGGCAGCGTGTACTTCCAGGTCTGCCACATCGTCTTGATGGCGTGGCCGCCGGTGATCGCGGAGGCCGCGACCGCGGCGAGGGCGGTCGGCGGCGAGACCTCCGACAGGACGGCGTAGTAGAAGATGAACATCGCCGCCTCGGCTGCGCTGATGTCCAGCCCCTGCAGCGTCGCGCCGAAGATGACCCAGCTGATGATGAACGACGCCGTCACCGGAACCGCCAGGCCGAGCACCGTGACACCGATGGCCGCGAAGACGACGGTGATGACGAGGACGCCGGTGGGGTTGCTGGTGATCGCCTGGGCCGCGTCGACGAGCATTCGCCCGAGGGTGAGCCCGAGGCCGGTCTTCTGGATCACGGACGTGATGATTCCGGCGGCGGCGCAGACGGCGGCGACCGGCAGCACCGAGCGGATTCCGGCCGCGAGCGCGTGGTACATGTCGTACAGGTAGCCGCGCAATCCGTCGATCGGCGTGGGCCGCTCGGCGGCCGGCACCGACGCTGGGTCGACGTAGTCGGGGTCGAGCGGGTCGCCCTTGGAGACCAGCCGTTCGATGAGCCCGAACACCGCGGCCACCGCGGTGGCGTAGACGACGGCCTTGAACGGCGGGATGTCGAGCGCCAGGAAGATGACGATGACGAACAGCGAGAAGAAGTGGTAGCCGAACCGCTTCACCAGCTGCCACGCCGAGCGCTTGGGCAGCGCGACGGACTTCGCGCCGAACCGCCGGCTGTCGATCTCGACCGCCAGGACGATGCCGAGGTAGTACAGGATCGTCGGGATGGTCGCCCACAGCAGCACCGTGAGGTAGTTGACCTGCAGGATCTCCGCGATGATGAACGCCGCGGCGCCGAGGGTGGGCGGTGACAGGATCGCGCCGATGCCGGCGGCGGCCAGCAGGCCGCCGGCGTTCTCCTTCGGGTAGCCGGCGCGCTTGAGGATCGGCCACGCGACCGCGCCGAGCGAGACGGCGGTCGCGGTGCCGGAGCCGGAGACCGTGCCGAGGAGGAAGCCCGAGAGCGTGACGGTGCGGCCCGGCGCGCTGCGCGACTTGCGGAACGCCGCGAAGCTCACGTCGATGAAGAACCGCCCGGCGCCCGTGCGGTCCAGGACCGCTCCGTAGATGGTGAACAGCACGATGTACGTCGCGCAGACGTCGAGCGGGGTGCCGAAGAAGCCCGAGGCGTCGTTGTAGAAGGCGTTGATGATCTGCGGCCAGTCCTGCCCCGAGTGGCTGATCGCCCACGTCTGCGGCAGCAGGCCGCCGTAGTACGCGTACAGGATGAACAGCAGGCAGACCAGGGGCATCACGATCCCCGACGTACGCCGGGTCGCCTCCAGGATGAGGATCGTCAGCGCGAAGCCCATCACGACGTCGACGGAGCCGAGGATCCCCTGCCGGTTGAGGAACTCGTCGAATCCGCCGCCCCCGTCGCCGATCGTGAACGGCAGGAGCGGGTAGACGCACACGAGCAGGGTGAGTCCCGCGAGCACCCAGTCGACGATGCCGGGGTTGTCGCTGCGCCGTCTGCGCCGCCAGAGGCCGCGCGGCTCGGCGGTGACCGCGAGCGCGGCACCGGGTTCGGTAGCGGCCTCGGCGGTGGCGCCCTCGGCGGTATCGGCGCCCGGGGCCGGCGCGGTCTCGGTGCCGTCGCTGGTCCGGTCGGTGGTGCGACGCTTGCCGAAGCGGTACAGCACGAAGACCAGCGGCAGCACGCACGCCAGGAAGATGATCAGGTAGTACTGGTTGCCCTTGCTCTGGGGGAAGAACACCTGCCACAGCACGAACGCGGACACGCAGAACGTCACGAAGGTGACGACCTGGTCGAGGCGCTTGGAGAGGTGCCGCTGGGGCTTCTCCTCGTCGTACTCGGCGATCAGCGCGTCGACCGAGGGCGTCGAACCGTCGCGGTGCGCCAGCGCGTCGGTGGCCAGGTCCCCGGTCGCCCCCTCGTCGCGACGGGCACCCACCGGCGTAGTGGGGCGTTCAGCAGTCATTTGCCGAACCCTATGGGGCAACCCGGGCCGCTACGGGTGTCGTCCACAAGACAGTTAAGCGATCGTTACTTTCTTCCGCTGGTTCTGCGGATTTCCATTGGCTGCGCGGCGGACGGCACGGCCGCGCCGATGCGGTGGGTGGTACCCCGCTCTGGGCGCGACAGCGCGGTGCATCCCGCCGCGAGCGCAGGAGCCCACCGCGGCAGCGGCCGGCTCAGGCGAGCAGCGCCTCGATGGCGCCGGTCACCTGGGGGTCGTCGGGCGTCACCCGCGGCCCGAAGCGCCCGACGACGCGCCCGTCGGCGTCGATCAGGAACTTCTCGAAGTTCCACTGGATGTCGCCGTCGCGCCCCTCGGCGTCCGCGGCCTCGACCAGCTCGGCGTAGACCGGGTGGCGGCCCGGGCCGTTGACCTCGACCTTCTCGCTCATCGGGAAGGTGACGCCGTACGTCGCGCTGCAGAACTCCGCGATCTCCTCGGCGCTGCCCGGCTCCTGGCCGCCGAACTGGTTGCACGGGAGCCCGACGACGGTGAAGCCGTCGCTCGCGTACTGCTCCTGCAGCTGCTCGAGCTGCGTGTACTGCGGAGTGAGGCCGCACTTGCTGGCCACGTTGACCAGCAGCGCCGGCCGGCCGCCGGTCAGGTCGCGAAGGGTGCCCGGCGTGCCGTCGAGCCGGGCGAGGTCTGCGTCGAGGATGCTCATGAGCACCGACGATATGCGCTGCTCAGGAGCTCGGCAGCAGGACCCGGTCGGTGAGGTACAGCAGCCCGCCGCCGAAGGCCACCGGTCCGCAGATCACGGTGGCCACGCCGTTGAGCACGATGCTGTCCCCGTTCCGCCCGCCCGCCAGGGTGGCCCCGACCGCGCGGTACGTCGGCATGGCGCCGGTCTTGCCGGCGGCGACGTCCTCCGGCAGGACGGTCTGCGGCACGAGCGCGTACTCGACCGCGGCGCCCTGCCACGCCGGGTCGGCGAGCTGCTGGGCCTGGGTCGCGTCGACGGCGCTCCACGCGCTGTCGACCGGGACGAACGCCGTGACGCCCTGGAGCGCGTTCAGCTTCTTGGCCCGCGTCGGATCGAGCGCGGCGTACGTCGCGAAGGTGGACGTCGTCGGGATCTTCTTGAGGGCGTCCACGAATCCCTTGTCGGCGAGGTCGCCCAGCTCCCCCGCCTCCGCGCAACCGGCACCCGATGCCGGCGGGGCCGACCGCGTCGGCGTGCCGGACGTGGTCGCGGCGGACGACACCGCTCCTCCGGGGCCGCCGCAGGCGGAGAGCACACCGAGCAGCATGAGGCAGCCGACCACTCGGCGTACGAGGTAGGTCACGGTTGCTCCGTTCGCGCGGGGACGCTGGACTTCACGATAAGGGTGTGCGGGCGGGTGAGCGGGTAGGCTCAGCCCTCCACCAGGTAGCGCGGGAGGCGCGAGACGATCGCGTCCAGGTAGGCGATCTCCCCGTCGACGTACCGCAGGTCGATCCGCCCGTCCACGGTGACCGCGATGTGCGGCCCGTTGATGCAGAAGCCCCCGGCGGCGTTGTCGAGCATCCATTGCATGAACGGCGGATTGAGCACGTCGTACGCGAAGCGCCGGTCGCCGCTGATCCGGTACTCGTCGTTGAAGCTCTCCGACTCCAGCTCGATGTCGCGGACGCCCAGCCGCCGCGCCGCGCGGCTGAGCAGGCCCTCGGTGCGCACCTCGACCCGGGGGAATGCGCGCGGAAGGCCCATCACGGTCACCCGAGCGCTGTGCGAGCTCCGTTGCTTGCCGCTGCCGGTGCTCCACTGATGCTCGAAGACCGCGATGGGGCGGCCGTGGTGCACGCCGGTCAGGACGTGCCGCGCCTTGTGCGAGTCGCCGATGCCGTGCGGGTAGCCGAGATCCAGCCGCGCCCAGCCGTCATTGCGGCTGGTGTAGCCCATCCCGCGCGACGCGGCGAAGGCCTGGATGCGCCTGGCCCGCCGGTGCTCGAGCCACAGGACGAGGCCGAACGCCGAGAGGATCACCACCAGCCCGAGGAGCGGGGCCCAGGACAGCAGGTGGGAGCCGCTGTCGCTGCTCGCGAGCATCCGGCGTTCGACTCCTTCGGGCAGGGAATGTGCTCAAGGGGCCCGCCGCGCTCGGCGGCGAGCCCCTCGGCGGCTCTGGGTGCGCGCCTAGACCAGGCGGCGCGCGGAGGTGAAGTCCATGTAGCTCATCGGCATGGTGCGGACCGGCGAGCCGAACGTCGGCGCGTGGACGACGGTGCCGTTGCCGATGTAGATCGCCACGTGGCCCGGCGCGAAGACCAGGTCGCCCGGCTGCAGGGCGCTCAGCGAGACCGAGGTGCCGAAGCCCTGCTGACCCGAGGACGAGTGCGGCAGGCTGATGCCGATCTGCTTGTACGCCATCATGGTCAGGCCCGAGCAGTCGTAGCCGTTGGGTCCGGCGCCGCCCCACACGTAGGGCTTGCCGCGCTGCGACATCGCCCACGAGACGACGGTCGCGGCCGAACCGGACGCGGCGGCCGGCGTCGCGGCGGCCTCGGTCGCGGCGGCGGCCTGCGGGTTGGCGGCAGCCTGCTGCGCGGCGGGGGTGGTGCCGCCCTGCGCGGCGTCGAGCGACGCCCGCTCCTGGTCGGTCAGCGATGCGAGCTTCTCCTGCAGCTTGGGCAGCTCGGCCTCGATGACCGCCTTCTTGTCGCTGATGGTCTGCGCGGCCTGGGCGGCGGCCGACTGGGCGGCGTCCGCCGCGGCCTTCGCCGACTCGGTCGCGGACTCGGCGTTGGCCAGCGCCGCGATCTTGTCGTCGTTGTAGGTGTCGACGTTCTGCTTCGCGTTGGCCTTGTCGATGAAGTCCGCGGGCGACTCGCCGACCAGCAGCAGCACGCTGGTCGGGAGGGTGCCCGACTTGTACTGCTCGGCACCGAGGTGGGCCACGGCCGCCTTGGCCGTCTGCAAGTCGCTCTGCGCGGAGGAGAGCTTCGCGTCGGCGTCGGCCTTCGCGGCGTTCTGCTTGTCGAGCTCCAGCTTGGCGTCGAGGTACTCCTCGTTGACCGTGCTGAGCTCTTCCTGCTTGGCCGCGACCTGCTGCTGGACGTCGGCGGCGGACTCCGTGGACTGGCCGGTCGCCGGGTCGGCGTACGAGGGGGCGGCGAGCCCGGCCAGCGAGATCAAGATGGTGGCCGAGGCGGCCACCAGGTGCTTTTTCGAGGGCGCCATGTTCGGGGGCCGCTCTCCTTCTTCCATCTCACCCGCCTACCGAGTTAGCTGACGGGTTCGGGCTAGGAAGGTTGCCCTACGCGCGGCCGAGGCCGTTCGATTCACCCCAAGGAATACCAAGTTGGTTCCCCGGCACCTCGCGCGCCCGGCAGGGTCTGCGATGAGTTTCGGCGGTGCCCTACCCGTCGCTCTGGTCGACCGACTCGGTGGCAGGACGGTGCCACATTACCGTCGTGACCCTTTCGTGACAATGCTCGCCGCGCCGGTTGTGCACAACTGGCGGGCGGGGTTTGTCACACCGGTGTCATCGGCCACACCGGCGCCGGCGACGGCCGCTCACGCGCTGCCTTCTCCGGAAAACGACGCCCTGACGGCCCGCTGTCCGTTCGGGATGGACACAGGCCTTCTGGTGCGACGTTCTGGGGAAGTGCCGGCGGCGGTTCGGTGCGCGCGTCAGGCGCGATCGATGTGCGGGGTGGACGTCGCGAGCACTCGGCGCAGCAGTGGCCGCGGGACCGCCCGGGCCAGCGCCATCGCGACCTTGTACCGGGCGGACGGGACGCTGCGCGTTCGGCCGGCCCGCAGGTCCTGCAGCGACGCCCGCACGACGTCCTCGGGCCGCAGCCAGGCCCATCGCGGGATCCACGAGGTGTCCATGCCGAGCCGAGGATGGAAGGCCGTGCGCACGAATCCCGGGAAGACCGCGAGCACGCGGACGCGCGTCCCGTGCGCCTTGAGCGCCAGCGACTCGGTGAACATCGCGACGTACGCCTTGCTGGCGCTGTAGCCGGGGCCGCCGTCGCTCGGGGTGAAGGCCGCGACCGACGCGATGTTGACGATCGCGCCGCGATCGCGCCGCAGCATTCCGGGGAACGCCGCGTGGCACAGCCGCATCACCGCGGTCACGTTCAGATCGAGCATCGCCTGCTCGGTGTCGGCGTCCGAGGCGACGAACTCGCCCGGTGTCCCGACTCCCGCGTTGTTGACCAGCACCGAGATGTCGTCACCGGCCGCGCGGGCGCAGACCCGCTGCAGGTCGGCCGGCACCGTCAGGTCGGCGGCGAGCACCTCGGCGCTCCGCCCGCTCTCGCCGACCCGGGCCGCGACCACCTCGAGCGCGGCGCGGTCGCGTCCCACGAGCACGACGTCGTAGCCGAGGGCGGCGAGCTGGACGGCGTACTGCGCACCGATGCCCGACGACGCCCCGGTGACCAGCGCCGTGCTCATCAGCGGTTACTCCGCCGGCCGGTTGCGGGGTCCGCGCGGTGCGAACAGGCTGCCGAAGCCGCCGAAGCCACCGCCTCCCGGACGCGGCGCGGGCGGGTCCTCGAGGCGGCCCTTCATGAAGAAGTAGAAGGCGGCGATCGCGGCCAGCGTGATGACGATGCCAGGGATGTTCAGCGCGCCCTGCACCACCTGCATGACGTACATGACGGCGATGAACCCGCTCACGAACATCCCGATGTAGCGCGCCCAGGCCTTGCCGCGCTGGTAGAACAGCGTGCCCGCGGCCATCAGCAGCCCGGTGAGGGTGAACAGGATGATCTGGCTGCGCAGCCCGCTCTGCAGGGCCTCGACGGTCTGGAACTGGGCCTTCTTCTCGGCCAGCACGTCCTTGATCTGACCCGCCGTGACGGAGTCGGGCTTGCCGGCGTTCAGGGCGGCGGCCGCCGACTCGTTCGTCATGTCGCGGGTGGCGCCCTCGTCGGCGAAGGACTGCTGGGCGGTCTTGATCTCGGCCGAGGTGTAGTCGGCGACCTTCTCGTCCTTCAGGACCTGCGCGACGCCCGCGATCTGCTGCTTGTTGATCTCGCTCATGTACGACTTCGGGTCCTGGAACGCGGCGAGGATCGCCAGCGCGAGCAGCACCGCGGCCAGGATCGCGCCGGCGATGACGGCCGGGCGGGACGGCGGGTACTTGGTGGCCGAGGCCGCCACCGGCGCGTCGTCCGCGCCGGCGGGCCACGCCAGGTCGTCGTGGCGAGCCTCAGGCGCGCCCACCGGGTCGAGCGGCGACTCGACGCCGCTGGCGCGGCCGGCGTCCAGCTCTTGCTTGGACGGCTCGCGCGGTACGTCGTCCGGATCGGGCGTGCTCGCGGCGGTGTCGCGATCGGTCACTTGGGTGTGCTCCTTGTGCGGTGGTGATGCTCCGGCGAGCGCCGGTCAGCTGGAGGGGTCTTCGGGGCGGCGGTCGGCGCCGTCCACCGGCGGGAACTGCGACGTGTCCCGGGGCCGCTCCGGCCGCTCGCCGTGCGGGGGCTGCGCGGTGTACGGCGGCCAGGTGCTGCTCGGCGGCTGCTCGCCGTGCGGGGGCCAGGGCGCGTTCGAAGGCTGCTGGTCGTGCGGTGCCCAGGGACCGTTGGGCGGCTGCTGGGCATTCGGGGGCCAGGGGCCACCGGGCGGCTGCGGCCCGTTCGGCGGCCCGGGCGGGAACGGACCCGGCACGTAGGGCCGCGCCTTCGGGAACGGCCGCAGGTAGTCGCGCACCTGCGGCTTGGCCAGCGCGAGGATGCCCGACAGCCCGGCGACCAGGTAGAACAGCGTCTGGATGTTGACCGCTCCGCCGATCGTGCCGAGCACGGCGACGCCGGCGAGGATGCCGGAGAAGGTGAACCCGACCGGACGCGCCCAGGGCCGGCGGTCGCGCAGTGCCTGCGCGGTCAGCCCGTGCCCGATCGCGACGACGAGGACGGCGCACGCGAGGAAGATCAGCAGGCTGCGGATCACGCCGGGCTCCGCGAGCGCGGCCGAGGCCGGCTCGCCCGGCAGATCGGTGAGCTGCTTGCGCAGCTCGCGCTCGGTGTCGCTGAGCATGAACAGGCTGGTGACGCCGATGAACACCAGGAACGCCGCGGTCGCGGTGTACAGCGTCGTCGCGCGCTTCACCTCGAGGGGACGCTCGGCCTGGGGCGGATCGGAGCGCTCCGGCGGTGCTGGAGCGGGCACGCCAGGCGGTGTCGGCTCGCTCACGCGCTGGACCTTTCGAGTTCTCGGATGCGGGACCGCCGGCTCAACGGCGGCGATGCCGCACCAGCCTACGTGACCACGCTCGGGACTGCGGGGGACGTGGAGAACAACGTCCGGCGTCGCGACTTGGTGCCCGGCGGCCCGGTGCCGACGGCAGAAGGGTGTGCCCGGGCTCCCTCGAGAGCCCGGGCACACCCGCACCGGCCGGCGACGCGGCTACACGTACGCCGGTTTCTTGCTGATCACCAGACCGTCCTCGCCGCGGTCCACCTGCACGGTGTCGCCGTCCACGACGCCGCCGGACAGCAGCAGCTTCGCCAGCGGGTCACCGATGGCCGACTGGATCAGCCGCCGCAGCGGCCGCGCGCCGTACAGCGGGTCGAAGCCGTCGATGGCCAGCCACTCGCGGGCGGCGTCGGTGACCTCGAGCTCGAGGCGACGGTCCTCGAGGCGCTTGGCGAGCACCCGCAGCTGGATGTCCACGATCTTGCCGAGCTCGTCGGTGCCGAGGCTCGCGAACACCACCACGTCGTCCAGCCGGTTGAGGAACTCGGGCTTGAAGTGCCCGCGCACCACCGCCATGACGGCGTCCTTCTTCTCCGCGTCGCTGAGCGTCGGGTTGCTGATCGCTTGCGAGCCCAGGTTGCTGGTGAGGATCAGGATGGTGTTGCGGAAGTCGACGGTCCGGCCCTGGCCGTCGGTCAGCCGGCCGTCGTCGAGCACCTGCAGCAGGACGTCGAAGACGTCGGGGTGCGCCTTCTCGACCTCGTCCAGCAGCACCACCGTGTACGGCCGGCGGCGGACCGCCTCGGTCAGCTGGCCGCCCTCGTCGTACCCGACGTACCCGGGAGGGGCACCGACCAGCCGCGCGACGCTGTGCTTCTCGGAGTACTCGGACATGTCGATGCGGGTCATCGCCCGCTCGTCGTCGAACAGGAACTCCGCCAGCGCCTTGGCCAGCTCGGTCTTGCCGACGCCGGTCGGGCCGAGGAACAGGAAGCTGCCGGTCGGCCGGTTGGGGTCGGCGATGCCCGCGCGGGCGCGGCGGACGGCGTCCGCGACGACCTGCACCGCGGTGCTCTGCCCGATCACGCGGCCGGTGAGCGCCTCCTCCATGCGCAGCAGCTTCGCCGTCTCGCCCTCCATCATCCGCCCGGCCGGGATACCGGTCCACGCGGCGACGACCTCGGCGATGTCGTCGGCCGACACCTCCTCCTTGAGCATCACGTCGGTGCCGGCCTCGGCGGCGCTGGCCTCGGCGATCTGCTTCTCGAGGGCCGGGATCCGGCCGTAGCGCAGCTCGGCCGCCTTCGCCAGATCACCGTCGCGCTCGGCGCGCTCCTCCTCGCCGCGCAACGCGTCGAGCTGCTCCTTCAGGCCACGGGTCGCCTCGAGGGCGCCTTTCTCCTGCTGCCAGCGCGCGGTGAGCGCACCGAGCTGCTCCTGCTTGTCGGCCAGGTCCTTCTGCAGCGCCTCGAGCCGGGTCTTCGACGCGGCGTCCTCCTCCTTCGACAGCGCCATCTCCTCGATCTCGAGGCGTCGTACGACGCGCTCGATCTCGTCGATCTCGACCGGCCGGCTGTCGATCTCCATGCGCAGCCGGGACGCGGCCTCGTCGACGAGGTCGATCGCCTTGTCCGGCAGGAACCGGCTGGTGATGTAGCGGTCGGACAGCGTCGCGGCCGCGACCAGCGCCTGGTCGAGGATCCGCACGCCGTGGTGCACCTCGTACCGGTCCTTCAGGCCGCGGAGGATGCCGATGGTGTCCTCGACGCTCGGCTCGCCGACCAGCACCTGCTGGAAGCGGCGCTCGAGCGCGGGGTCCTTCTCGATGCGCTCGCGGTACTCGTCGAGCGTGGTCGCGCCGACCATCCGCAGCTCGCCGCGGGCCAGCATCGGCTTGATCATGTTGCCGGCGTCCATCGAGGAGTCGCCGCCGGCGCCGGCGCCGACGATGGTGTGCAGCTCGTCGATGAAGGTGATGATCTCGCCCTCGGACTCGGTGATGTCCTGCAGCACGGCCTTGAGCCGCTCCTCGAACTCGCCGCGGTACTTGGCGCCGGCGACCATGCCGGCCAGGTCCAGGCTCATCAGCCGCTTGCCCTTGAGCGACTCGGGGACGTCGCCGGCGATGATGCGCTGCGCGAGCCCCTCGACGATCGCGGTCTTGCCGACGCCGGGCTCGCCGATCAGCACGGGGTTGTTCTTCGTACGGCGACTGAGCACCTGGATGACCCGGCGGATCTCGGTGTCCCGGCCGATGACCGGGTCCAGCTTGCCGTTGCGGGCCTTCTCGGTGAGGTCCACGGCGTACTTCTGCAGCGCCTGGTAGGACCCCTCCGGGTCGGCGCTGGTCACCCGGCGGTTGCCGCGCACCGTCTTGAAGGCGTTGATCAGCGAGTCGGGCGTCGCGCCGTTGTCGGTCAGGCTGGTGCGCGCCTCGCCGCCGGACTGGGCGATCGCCACGAGCAGGTGCTCGGTCGAGACGTACTCGTCGTTGAGGCTGCTCGCGAGCTTGGTCGCGGCGTTCAGCACGTCGAGCAGCCCCCGGCTCGCCTGCGGCGCGCTGGTGGTGGCGCCGGTGGCGCTGGGCAGCCGGCCGATCTTGGCCTGCGCGTCGGTCAGCACCGACTGGGGGTTGGCGCCGACCGCGTCGAGCAGCGGGCGGGCGATGGCGTCGGAGGGCTCGATCAGCGCGACCAGCAGATGCACGGGCTCGAGCTGCGGGTTACCGCCCTCGGCCGCCAATCGCTGCGCGGCGGCGAGCGCTTCCGAAGACTTGGTGGTGAGCTTCTGCTGGTCCACAGTGGTCCCTTCTCCGAGAGTCGCTAGCTGGTTGACCGGCCGCGTGCTGCGGCCACGAAGATGCAACGCCGAACAAAGTTGAGCGTATTCCGCTCAACTTCAGGTTTCGGTGAGGGCCTGCCGCTCGCGGTGGCTTCTGCCCCGGTGTCGCGGCCCGCGGTGGGTTCTGCCCCGCTATCACGCCGGGAGCGGGGTGGAACCCACCGCCAGAGTCAGAGGTCAGGGGCGGGAGGAGCGGCCGCAGACGGCGGGCGGCGGGCGAGGCGCCGGGGGCCGCCGCCGGTCTAGGGTGGGTCGCATGGCCCGAGCACTTGTCGGCGTGTCCGGTTGGCGCTACCCGTCGTGGCGCGGCGACTTCTACCCGAAGGGGCTCCCCCAGCGGCTCGAGCTGACGTACGCCGCCGAGCGGATGACCTCCATCGAGGTCAACGGCTCGTTCTACTCGCTGCAGCGTCCCAGTTCGTACGCCGCGTGGCGGGACGCCGTCCCCGAGGACGTGGTGCTCGCGATCAAGGGCGGTCGCTACATCACCCACCTCAAGTCGTTGCGCGACGTCCGCACGCCGCTCGCCAACTTCCTCGCCAGCGGCGTCCTCGCGCTCGGTGAGCAGCTCGGTCCGCTGCTGTGGCAGCTGCCCGCGCGGTTGCACTTCGATCGCGACCGGCTGGCCTCGTTCTTCGAGCTGCTGCCCAGGACCACCGCGGAGGCTGCGCTGCTCGCCGCCGCGCACGACGAGAAGCTGCCCGACGAGCGCAGCCTCACGACCTGCGCGGTCGATGTGCCCGTGCGGCACGCTCTCGAGCCGCGGCACGCCAGCTTCGACACCGACGAGGCACGGGCGCTGTGCGCGGAGTACGGCGTGGCCGTCGTCATCGCCGACAGCGCCGGGAAGTGGCCGGTCATGCACGATGCGACCAGCGACTTCCGATACGTCCGCCTGCACGGCGAGACCGAGCTGTACGCGAGCGGATACACCGACGAGTCGCTCGACAGGTGGGCCGACATCTGCCGGGGATGGCTCGGCGAGGGCCACGACGTGCACGTGTACTTCGACAACGACATCCGCGGGCACGCGCCGCACGATGCGGTTCGGCTGCTCGACCGGCTCGGCATCCGGAGGGGTGAGCAGGCATGCGGCGCGTCCGGCTGACCGTCACCGGCCGCGTGCAGGGCGTCTACTTCCGCGCCAGCACGGAGCAGCGGGCTCGCCGGCTCGGGCTGACCGGTTGGGTGCGCAACCTGCCCGACGGGTCGGTGGAGGTCGAGGCCCAGGGCGCCGAGCAGGACGTCGCGGCCCTGATCGACTGGTGCCACGAGGGGCCGGCGTACGCCCGGGTCGACGACGTCGACGCGTGCGACATCGACGTCACCGACGACCGGCGCTTCGAGGTGCGGTAGCCGGCGTCCGTCCTGGAGCGCGGCCCGCACGCCGAGCCCGGCTCGGGACCCGAAGCGGGTTTCGTCGGGGAAAGCGGGCAAGTTTCCCCGCCTTGGACGACGAAACCCGGTTCGTCCGCGAGGGCCAGGTCAGCGCGGGGGACGGCGCGGCGGGTCAGCGGCGGCAGGCCAGCGCGGCAGGCCCGCGCCGGGGCCCCGCGTCAGTCTCCGGACAGGCCGCCGAGGTCGTAGACGCGGAAGCCGACCGCGTACTCGGTGCCCAGCGCCGCACCGTCGCCGCGCAGGATCGTCGGGATGAAGTCGCGCGGCGCGGGGTGACCGGGCAGGTCGGCGAGGTACGCGGTATGCGCCTCCAGCGAGGCGACGGCGGCGTCGACGTCGGCCTGGGACACCTCGACGGCGTGCGTCTGCCGGTCGTGTCCGCTCACGAGGAGCGCCTTGGTGTGCCACTTGTCCAGCCCCTCGTCGCGGGCCAGCTCGGGAAAGACCCACGTGTTGTCGGCGTCGCGTACGGCGTCCAGGGTCGCGAGCCCGGCGGCGCGATGGTCGGCCTGGTTCAGCCCGCCGAACGCCTCGACGTCCCAGACCGCGGTGACGACGGCGTCCGGACGGCGCTGGCGGACGACGCGCGCGATGTCGCGGCGCAGCTCCAGCGAGTAGACCAGGTGCCCGTCGGGGTGGTCGAGAATCGTCAGATCGCGGACGCCGACGGTCTCGCACGCGGTCCGCTGCTCGGCGGCCCGCAGCGGACCGACCTCCTGCGGCGGTCGCTGCATACCCGCTTCGCCGCTGGTGAGCAGCAGGTACGAGACCTCGATGCCGCGGCGGGTCCAGCCCGCGACCGCGGCCGAGGTGCCGTACTCGAGATCGTCGGGGTGCGCGACGACGCACAGCACGCGCTGCCACGCCGCGTCGTCGAGCCGCTGCAGGATGGGAGTCTGGTCCGGCGCCGGGGAAGTCGTCATCCGCTCATCGTCCCCGACCGCGGCGCCGGACTCACCAACGAAGCGGGTTTCGTCGGCGAAAGAGGGCAAGTTTCCCCGCTTTCGGCGACAAAGCCCGCTCTCGGTCCGCGGCGGTGGTGCCGCTCCGCAGTGCTCGCCTCCCCCGTCGGCGGCGGCTGCGGCTACTGCTTGCGCAGCAGGTAGCGCTGCACCTTCCCGCTGGGCGTCTTGGGCAGCTCGTCCACGAAGTTCACCTTCCGCGGGTACGCGTGCTTGGAGTACTGGTCGCGGACCAGCTTCTGCAGCTCCGCGGCGAGCGCCGGCCCCGGCTCCGCACCCGGCATCAGGACGACGAACGCCTCCACCATCTCGCCGCGTACGCCGTCCGGATCGGGACGGCCGACGACGGCGACCTCCGACACGGCCGGGTGGGTCACCAGGACGCTCTCGACGTCGAACGGGCCGATCCGGTAGCCGGCCGCGAGGATCACGTCGTCGTCGCGCGCGTTGAAGAAGTAGTACCCGTCGTCGTCCACGCGCCCGGTGTCGGCGGTGAGGTACCAGGCCCGGTCCTCGGTGAACCGCTCGGCGGACTTCGCCGGATCGTCGACGTAGCCGGTGAACCACAACGCGGGGCTGCCCGCGACCTCGATGGCGATCTGGCCGTCGACGAGACCCGCCGTGATCCCGGGCAGCGGCACGCCCATCGATCCCTCCTTGAGCGGCCGGGCGACGTCCGGGTGCCAGAGATTGCAGATCACCATGCCGAGCTCGGTCTGCCCGTAGTGGTCGCGCACCTCGATGCCGAAGCTCTTCCGGCTCCACGTCACGACGTCCGGCGTCAGCGGCTCCCCGGCGGACGACGCCCGCCGCAGCGGGTGGGTCGCATCGGCGGCGGTGGCGCGCATCGCCCGGTACATCGTCGGCGCGCCGCAGAAGTTCGTCACGCCGAAGCGGCGCATGATCTGCAGGCACTGCGCCGGCTCGAACGCCGCGCGGACGAGCAGGCCCGGACGCCCGGCCAGCAGGGGCGTCACGAGGGCGTAGAAGAGGCCGTACGCCCAGCCGGGGTCGGCCGCGTTCCAGAACACGTCGTCCTCGCTGACGTCGAGCGCATAGTGCAGGTAGGAGTGGAAGGAGGCCAGCGCCCGGACCGGCACCGGGACGCCCTTCGGCTTGCCCGTGGTGCCGCTGGTGTAGATCTGGATGAACACGCCGTCGCCGCCGACCGCGACGTTGTCGGCCAGCGGCTCGGCGTCCGCCGCCCGGGCCATCAGGTCGTCGATGTCGAGCACCCGGACGTCGAGCGGGTCGACCTTCTCCCGCTGCCCGGCGTCGGTGATCACGTGCTCGGCGTGGGAGCCCTCGACCCGCAGCGCGATCGCCCCCGTCGCGAACGCCGTGAACAGCGGGACGTGCACCGCGCCCAGCCGCCACAGCGCCAGCAGCGCCACGACCAGCTCGGGTCGCTTGCCGAGCAGCACCGGGACGCGGCTCCCCTCGCCGATGCCCTCGCCGGCCAGCACCGTCGCCAGCCGGCGCGACCGGTCCGCGAGCTCGCCGTAGGTCAGGGTGTACGAGGAGAGGTCGGGCTCGACCACGGTGAACGCGGGGCCGCCGGAGGGGTGCCGGTCGCACAGCAGGTACGCGACGTCCGCGTCCGGAGCACCGTAGGTGTCGATCCACTCCTGCAGCTGCTGGTCGGCGCCGGGCATCGTTGTCTCCTCGCATCGTCGGGTAGTCAGCCAATTCTGCGTCATACCCGCCGGTATCGGCAGCCATCGGACCCTCCCCGCCGCGCGAGACCTGCGCGGCGACGGCCGAGCCTGCGTGGTTGGATGGATCAGATGAGCAGGCTCGACCAGCACCTGGGAACCGGCACGTCGCCCGACGAGGTGTACGCCGCATTCGTCGCCTGGGCGAGCGAGAACGGCATCGAGCCGTATCCCCATCAGGACGAGGCGATCCTCGAGCTGCTCGGCGGCGCGAACGTCGTCCTCGCCACACCTACCGGCTCGGGAAAGTCGCTCGTGGCGGCCGCCGCGATCCTCAACGCGCTGGCCGCGGACCGGGTGAGCTTCTACACCGCGCCGATCAAGGCCCTGGTCAACGAGAAGTTCTTCGACCTGTGCGCGCTGTTCGGCCCGCAGAACGTCGGGCTGCTGACCGGCGACTCGTCGGTGAACGCCGACGCCCCGATCATCTGCTGCACCGCCGAGGTCCTCGCCAACATCGCGTTGCGCGAGGGCCGCGCCGCGGACGTCGGGCTGGTGGTGGCCGACGAGTTCCACTACTACGGCGACCACGAGCGGGGGTGGGCGTGGCAGGTGCCGCTGCTGGAGCTCACCGGCGCGCAGTTCCTGCTGATGTCGGCGACGCTCGGGGACACCCACGAGATCCGCGCCGACCTCACCCGGCGCACCGGGCGCGAGAGCGCGCTCGTGGACGACGCCGAGCGGCCTGTCCCGCTCACGTTCACCTGGGCGATGACGCCGCTCGCCGAGACGGTCGAGGAGCTGGTGAGCACCCACCAGACGCCGGTGTACATCGTGCACACCACCCAGGCCGCGGCGATCGAGCACGCGCGCTCACTGCTCACCCTCCCGATCGCGACCCGCGCCGAGAAGGACGCGATCGCGGAGCGGATCGGCGACTTCCGGTTCGCCGCCGGATTCGGCAAGGTGCTCTCCCGCCTCCTGCGCAGCGGGATCGGCGTCCACCACGCCGGCATGCTGCCGAAGTACCGCCGCCTCGTCGAGCAGCTCGCGCAGGCCGGCCTGCTGAAGGTCATCTGCGGCACGGACACTCTCGGCGTCGGCATCAACGTGCCGATCCGCACGGTGCTGTTCACCGGGCTCGCCAAGTTCGACGGCACCCGGGACCGGGTCCTGCGGGCGCGCGAGTTCCAGCAGATCGCCGGCCGCGCGGGCCGGGCCGGCTACGACACCATCGGGTACGTCGTCGTCCAGGCCCCCGAGCACGTCATCGAGAACGAGCGCGCCAAGGCCAAGGCGGACGCCAAGAACGCGGCCAACCCGAAGAAGAAGAGCAAGGCGCAGCTGAAGAAGCCGGCGCCGGGCACGGTCGTCTGGAGCGAGGCCACCTTCGAGAAGCTGGTCGGTGGCGAGCCCGAGCAGCTGCGGTCGCGGATGAAGGTCGACAACTCGATGCTGGTCAACGTCATCTCCCGGGACGAGGACGCGTTCCCCGTCATGCGCCGGCTGCTCACCGACAACCATGAGCCGCGCGCCACCCAGCTGCGGCTCGCGCGCCGCGCGTTGCGGCTCACCCGCAGCCTGGTGCGCAGCGGCGTCGTACGCCGCCTCGACGAGCCCGACGCGCACGGCCGGCGCTATGTGCTGCCCGAGGACCTGCCGCACGACTTCGCCTTGAACCAGCCGCTGTCGCACTTCGCCCTGGCGGCGCTGGAGATCCTGCCGCCGGACTCCCCCACCCACGCGCTCGACGTCGTCTCGGTGATCGAGTCCGTGCTCGAGGCGCCGCGCGCGATCCTGTTCGCGCAGCAGAACGCCGCGCGTCGCGAGGCGGTCGCCGAGCTGAAGGCGGACGGCGTCGACTACGACGAACGGGTGCGGCTGCTGGACGACATCACCTGGCCCAAGCCGCTCGCCGAGCAGCTGGGTGCGGCGTACGAGATCTACCGGCAGGGCCACCCGTGGCTGCGTGAGGACGCCGTCGACCCGAAGTCGATCGTGCGCGAGATGTACGAGCAGGCGATGGGCTTCAACGACTTCATCAGCCGCTACCAGCTCGCCCGGTCCGAAGGGCTGCTGCTGCGCTACCTGACCGACGCGTACCGCACGCTGCGGCAGACCGTGCCGGCCGACGCCCGCACCGGCGAGCTGGACGACATCGAGCACTGGCTCGGCGAGGTGATCCGGCAGATCGACTCCAGCCTGCTCGACGAGTGGACGGCGCTGACCGACCCGGACGCCGTCCGGCGACGCATCGAGGCGCAGGAGTCCGCGGGCCCGCCGCCGCTGTCGACCCAGGAGCGCGCGCTGAAGGTGATGGTGCGCCGCGCGATGCTCGCGCGGGTGCAGCACATCGCGCTGGAGCGGGTCGACGCGCTCGTTGCGCTGGACGCCGCGGCCGGCGCCAAGTGCGATCCGGCACGCGAGCCGATCCTGGGCCACGACGCGTGGGACGACGCCCTCGATCGCTACTTCGCCGATCACGACGAGGTGCTGACCTCCGGCGACGCCCTCGGGCTGAGCAACCTCTCGATCGAGAGCGCCTCCGGGCCGCCGCCCGGCGGCGACCCGGAGGCCACCGCGCGGCTCTGGCTGGTCACCCAGACCCTGCAGGACCCGGCGGCCGACCGCGACTGGGTCGTCGAGGCGACGGTCGATCTCGACGCCACCGACGAGGCCGGCGAGCTGGTGCTGCTCGCGACGGCGATGCGCCGCCTCTGACCGGTTCGGCGGTGCAGTAGCGCACGCTGATCGCGCGATAGCGTGGCCTACTCCCCCGCAGAATGCCTAGGCGGTCGGTTCTTCGGGCGCCCGGACGACGACGCGGCCGAGAACCTTGCGCTCGCCGATCAGCCGCAGCGCCTCGGGCAGGTCGTCGAAGGCGTACGTCGTGACCAGGGGACGGATCGCGCCGTCCTGGTACATGCCGACCAGGGTGTCGTGCACGTGGCGCCGGTAGGCGGCGTCCTCCCGGAACGGGCGCATCCGCACGCCGACGACGTCGTAGTTCTTCAGCAGCACGTGGTTCGCCGGGGCCGACGGGATGGTGCCGCCGGCGAAGCCGATGATCAGCAGCCGGCCCTCGACGGCCATGATGCGGCGCGACCGGTCGAACACGTCCCCGCCGACCGGGTCGTAGACGACGTCGACTCCCCGGCCACCAGTCAGCTCCTTGATCACCGCGACGAAGTCCTCCGCGTGGTGGTCGATGACGACGTCCGCGCCGAGCTCATGGGCGACCGCCGCCTTCTGCGGGCCGCCGACGACCGCGATCACCCGGGCACCGAGGGCCTTCGCGATCTGGACCGCGGCCATCCCGACCCCGCCGGTCGCGCCGTGCACGACGACCGTCTCGCCGGCCCGCAGCCGACCGCGACGCACCAGGCCGACGTACGACGTCTGGTAGGCGGCGAACAGCACGGCGACGTGCTCGGCGGGCATGTCGCCGGGGACCGGCAGCAGCCGGTCGAGCGTGGCCGCGACGCGGGCGGTGAGCATCGTCCCGCCCTTGCGACCCGCGAGCGCCAGCACCCGCTGCCCCTCGCGCAGGCCGCTGCCGGACGGCGCCCGTAGCACCCGCGCCGACGTCTCGCCGCCGATCGCGAACGGCAGCTCGGGCTTGTCGTGGTACAACCCCTGCGCCATCAGGTAGTCGGGGAACCCGAAGCCGGTCGCCTCGACCTCCAGCAGCGCCTCGTCCTCGGCCGGCACCGGCTCGGGTATCTCCACCTGACGGATGACCGAGGGAGGATCGCCGAGCTCTGTGACGTGCCATGTCCGCATCGGGCCACCGTAGCGGGCGGACCCACCGAGGACGCACGCAGCGTCGGCTCGCGGCGCCGGGGCCCGGGCCGGACCCGGCATCATGATCACCATGACGACATTCGGCATCGTGGTGGTCGGGCTGCTCATGCTGATCGGCCTGTGCGGGGTCGTGGTGCCGGTGCTGCCCGGCGTGCTGCTGATCGCCGGGGCCGCGCTGTGGTGGGCGATCGGGGACGGCGCGAGCGCCGTGCACTGGACGGTCTTCGCCGTGCTCACGGTGATCGGCGTCGTGGGCACGTGGCTGAAGTACGCCGTGCCGGCCAGGCGCACCTCACGCGCCGGTGCGAGCGGCGTCTCGATGCTGTCGGCGTTGGTGCTCGGCGTCGTGGGCCTCTTTGTCATCCCGGTCGTCGGCGGCCCGATCGGCTTCGTCGTCGGGATCTACGCCGCCGAACGGGCACGGCTGAGATCGCACGCGCCGGCATGGGCCGCGACGAAGGCCGCGCTCGGGGGCTTCGCGCTGTCGATGCTGATCGAGTTCACCACCGCCGTGCTGATGGTCGGGACGTGGGCCGTCGGCGTCGTGCTCACCCGCTGAGCGCGGCGGACCTTCGACCCTGGCGCCCACCGCCGATCCGGCGCATCGTTTCCAGCCATGACAGGCATACGCACGCTGCTGCCGAAGCGGCGCCTCTCGCCCGAGGGCACCGGCCACCGGTCCTGGCGGACGACGTCGCTCGGCGGGTTCTTCATGGTGACGGGCGGGATCCACGTCGGTCTGGCCGCGGCCGACCCGAGCATCTACCGGACGTTCGCGTCCGGCTCGTACCTCGGCTTCGTCCGCGAGAAGTGGGCGACCGTCTTCATGGCCCGGCCCCGCACCTGGGCGCTGCTGCTGGCCGGCGGCGAGATGGCCATCGGCGCCGGGCTGCTCGGCGGCGGGCGGGCGGCCGAGCTGGGCTGGCTCGCGGCCATCGGCTTCCACCTCCTGCTGATGCTGTTCGGCTTCGGCTTCTGGCTGTACGCCGTGCCGGCCCTCGCGGTGATCGTCCGGGCCGCGCGGCACGACTGGCCGCACCTGCGCGGGCCGGCCGGGGCGTGATCGGCCGCCGCCCGCCCCGGCGCCTAGGATCGGCCACGTGACCAGTCTCGACGAGGACCTCGCCGCCGCCCTGCTCGCCCACGACGCCACCGTCGCGACCGCGGAATCCTGCACCGCGGGACTCGTCGCCGGCCGGATCGCCGACCGGCCCGGCTCGTCGGCGTACCTGATCGGCGGGTTCGTCACCTACGCGAATCGCGCCAAGACCGAGGAGGTCGGGGTGGCCGCCGACGTGCTCGACCGCGTCGGAGCGGTGAGCGAGGAGGTCGCTGTCGCGATGGCGCAGGGCGCCCGCGCCCGGCTCGGGACGACGTACGGCTTGTCGACGACGGGGGTGGCCGGTCCCGACGGCGGGACGCCGCAGAAGCCCGTGGGCCGCGTGCACATCGCCGTCGTGTCCGCCGACCGCACATGGCATCGCCGGCTGCAGCTCGACGGCGACCGGGCGCAGGTGCGCGCCGACACCGTCACCGAGGTCCTTCGGCTGCTCCTCGAGGCGGTCGCCACCGGCTGACGCACGGCGGACGCCGGGTCAGCGGGCGAACCGCGCCTCGCTGCGGGCGCGCGCCTTCGCCGCCTCCACGTCGCGGTTCTTCGGCGCGGCGGACGTCGTCAGCCCGTCGAGAAGCCGCTGGGTGGCGGCTGCCACCTCGGCGACGGCCTGGTCGAACACCGCCTGGTTCGCGGCGGACGGCGCCGTCGCGCCGCTGATCTTGCGCACGTACTGCAGCGCCGCGGCAGCGACCTCGTCGTGCGTGGCCGGCGGGGCGAAGTTGTGCAGGACCTTGATGTTTCGGCACATGCCAGCAACCGTACGACGGGTCGCGCGGGAGGGCCATGCCGCGACCGGCCCGCCTCGGCGATGGGACGTCTCGGGGCGGAAGCGCTGGGCTGTCGGCGCGATGGGGGACGATGGGGTCATGGGTGAGCCAACCTCCACCGCCGACGTGCACGCGGTGGTGTCCGCCTACCGGCTCGCGGCCGACCGCGGCAACACCGGTGATCAGCTGCGGGCGGCGCGCGCGGCCCAGGAGATCGGCCCGCACGACGCGCGGCTCCTCGAGCCACCGCTGGCCGCATCGCTGGTGGAGGCGCGCGCCGTCGTGGCGATGATCGAGATGCGATTCTCGGCCGCGGCGCGGCTGGCGGCCGCCGCGGCCGACGCCTGGCGGGACGCCGGCGAGCACGCCCGCGAGATCGGCCTGCGGATGGCCCGGCTCACCGCGCAGATCGCGGAGGAACACGATGCTTTCGCGGTGCTGCCGATGGCGGAGAAGACCGAGCACTTTCTCACCGCGTTGCGGGCCGCGGAGCCCGGCCGCCGGCGCCTGGTCGACGGACTGCTGACGACGGGGTTCGCCGTCCTGCGCATCGAACGGTTCGATCAGGCGCGCCGGTACTTCGCCGAGGCGCTGTCGCTGGCCTCCGACGACGGTGAACGTGCCCGGGCGCTCGGGGCGCGGGCGATCGCCGAGCTGCAGGCCGGGAACGAGCGGCGCGGGGTCCGGCTCGCAGAGCAGGCCGCGGCGCTGGCTCGCTCGGTGCGCGATGAGCTGCAGCTCGCGACGATGCTGCGGGTGCTCACGGCCGTCCGCGGCGCCGACGGCGATCGGCTCACCGAAGCGCTGGAGCTGGCGGAGGAGGCCGCCGACCTGGCGGAGCCACTCAGCGACGTCCTCCTGGCCTCGATCCTCGAGGTGCGCGGCCGGCTGCGCGTCGCCGCCGGCCGGGTGGACTCCGGCATCACCGACCTGCAACGAGCGATCCGGCTGCAAGGCGACAGTGCCTGGCAGCAGTCGCTCGCGGCCGAGGCCGGCGCGCTGGCCAGGGTGCTGCTCGACGTCGGCAGGGTGCACGACGCGCAGCAGGTGCTCGACCGGTATCGGGCAGCCCTGGACGACACCGTCGACGACGCGCGCATCGAGATCGACCAGCTGCGCTACGCCGTCGCGCTGCGCGGCGGCGACCACCGGCGCGCCGCGGCGTACGCCGAGTCGGTCGCGACGCGCATGGCGGCCGCACACCACAAGGACGCCGCCGCCGGTTACGAGGCGGCGGCCGACTCATGGAGCGTCGCCGGCGACGAGCCGCGGGCGCGGCTGATGCGCGACGAGGCCGCCCGCCACCGCCGGTGACGGACGGCGCCTATCGGAAGAAGCCGTGCGGCACGATCGACATCGACTTGAACGGCACGAGGTCGCGGCGGTAGGAGGCGTGCACCGCCGCCTCCGCCGCCTGTGCGCGGACGTTGGTCTCGGCGACCTCCACCAGCAGCTCCTCGACCCGCTCCTGCAGCGCGCTGACCTGGTTCTCCAGGTCGATGATGCGCTTGATCCCGGCGAGGTTGATCCCCTCGTCCTGGCTCAGGCGCTGCACCATCCGCAGCACCGCGACGTCCCGCGGCGAATAGCGGCGGCCGCCGCCGGAGGTGCGGCCGGGACGCACGAGCCCGACCCTGTCGTACTGGCGCAAGGTCTGCGGATGCATCCCGGCGAGCTCGGCGGCCACCGAGATGACGAATACCGGCGCATCCTCCGCCAGATGGTCGACCGGGACGCCGGCGAATCCGCCGCGGTTATCCCGCCCAGCCATGTCCACTCCTTCCGATCACTGCCATCGGTCCGTCCGCTACACGCCGAGGTGCGCGCGCGGATCCCCGCTCTGCAGCGCGGCGTATTTCTCGAGCGCCTCCTCGGCCTCGGCGGAGAGGTTCTGCGGGACGACGACCTCGAGGGTGACGATGAGATCACCGGCGCCCTTCTTGGTCTGGATGCCCCGGCCCTTGGCGCGCAGCTTGGCGCCGTTCTGGGTTCCGGCGGGGACCCGGAGGGTGACCGGCGCGCCGAGCGTCGGCACCTTGACCTTGGCGCCGAGGACCGCCTCGGCGTACGTGATCGGCACGGTGAGCGTCAGGTCCCGGCCGGCCAGCCCGAACAGCGGGTGCTTGGCCACGCGGGCCTTGACCAGCAGGTCGCCGGGCGGACCGCCGCCGACCCCGGGCTGGCCCTTGCCCTTCACGCGGAACTTCTGGCCGTCGTTGATCCCGGCCGGGACGTTGACGGTGACGGTGCGAGTCCCGGATGGACCGGTCATCCGCAGCGGCAGGCTGACGCCGTTGATCGCGTCGTCGAAGCTCAGGTCGACGCTTGCCTCGGTGTCGGCGCCCTTCTGCGGGCGGGGCTGGCCGTAGCCGTCGCTGAACCCACCGCGGCCGCCGGCGCCGCCGAACATGCCGCCTAGGAGGTCCGACAGGTCCGGGCCGCTGTCGTAGCCGCCCCGCCGCGCGCCCGCGCGGCCGAACAGGTCCGACAGGTCCTCAGCGTTGAAGGTCTGCGAGTACCCACCGGGGTGGCCCCCGCCGAAGCCGCCGGGGAACCCGCCGGCGCCGGAGAAGCCGCTGGCGGCCAGCCGCTGCGCCTCGTCGTACTCGGCGCGCTTCGTCGCGTCACCGAGCACGCCGTACGCCTCGGAGACCTCCTTGAACCGTTTCTCCGCGGCAGCGTCCCCAGGGTTCTTGTCGGGGTGCAGCTCGCTGGCGAGGCGGCGGTAGGTCTTCTTGATCTCCGCGGCACTGGCGTCCTTGGCGACGCCGAGCGCGCCGTAGTAGTCCTTCTCGAAGTAGTCCTTCTGGCTCATCGATCCTCCTGTCGTTCCAACGTGACGCGAGGCGAGGATGAGCGACGCCTACGTGGCCGCCGGCCGAGACCGGCCGGCGGCGCGATCGAGTGGGCAGGGGCGCCGGGCGCGGCGCGCACATCGAGCCACGCACGTTCGTGCTCACGCATGCCGTTCACCCGGACGCTCCTTCTGCTTCTCGTTCACTCAGGTACGACGACCGCAACCATCGCCTCGCGCAGCACGCGGTCGCCCTGCCGGTAGCCCTTGCGCATCACCGCGCCGATCTGCTCGGCGTCGACCTCGGCCGACGAGTGCTGCGCGACGGCCTGGTGGATCTGCGGGTCGAACGGCTCGCCCTCGGCGCCGAACGCCTCGAGGCCGGCCTCGCCGAGCACCTTGCGCAGGGCGTCGGCGACGGTCTTGAACCCACCGGTCAGGTCACCGTGCTGGTCGGCCCGGTCGATGTCGTCGAGCACCGGCACCAGCTTCGAGATCAGCGCCGCCTGCGCCACCGGCACCATCGTCTCGCGCTCGCGATCGGCGCGCCTGCGGTAGTTGGCGTACTCCGCGCTGACTCGCTGCAGGTCGCTGGTGCGCTCGGCGAGCTCCTTGGTCAGCCGGTCGATCTCGGTCAGCTGCTGCTCCGTGGGGACGTCGGCCGGCCCGCTGTCCCGGCCCTTCTCGGGGCTCGCGTCCGCGGCGGCGTCGGCGGACGGCGCGTCGGTGCCCTCCCGCGCTCCGCCGCCCTGCTGGGACGGCGTACGGGGGGCGCCGCTCTCGTCGTTCACGCGGCGGTTGTCGCGGATCACGATCGGCTCCTGCTCGTCACGATTCTGCTCACTCATTGACAATCCTCAATGCAGTCGGGGATCGGGTCGGTCGGGACCCGGCGGCCCGGGGCGAACCGTTCGGTCCGCCCCGGGTACGCCGGCGTCGCGCCGGCCGCTACTTCTTCTCGTCCTCGTCGTCCACGATCTCGGCGTCGACGACGTCGTCGTCGCCGGCCTGCTGACCGGAGCCGGGAGTCGCCCCGGGCTCGCCGGCACCGCCGGCCGCCCCGGACTGGGCCTGCTCGTAGATCGCGGCGCCCACCTGCTGCGTGAGGTTCTGGACCTTCTCGTGCGCGGTCTTGATCGCCTCGACGTCCGAGCCGCCCAGGGCACCGCGCAGCTCGCCGATCGCGTCGTTCAGCTCTTCCTTCTTGTCCGCGGGGACCTTGTCACCGTTCTCGGCCAGGAACTTCTCGGTCTGGAACAGCAGCGCGTCGCCGTTGTTGCGGACCTCCGCCTCCTCGCGGCGCTTCTTGTCCTCCTCGGCGTGCGCCTCGGCGTCCTTCATCATCCGGTCGATCTCGTCCTTGCTGAGCGCCGAGCCACCGGTGATCTGCATGGACTGCTCCTTGTTGGTGGCGAGGTCCTTCGCGGTGACGTGCACGATGCCGTTGGCGTCGATGTCGAAGGTCACCTCGATCTGCGGGACACCACGCGGCGCCGGCGGCAGACCGGTCAGCTCGAACATCCCCAGCCGCTTGTTGAACTGCGTCATCTCACGCTCGCCCTGGAAGACCTGGATCTGCACCGACGGCTGGTTGTCGTCGGCCGTCGTGAAGATCTCCGAGCGCTTGGTCGGGATCGTGGTGTTGCGCTCGATGAGCTTGGTCATCACGCCACCCTTGGTCTCGATGCCCAGCGACAGCGGCGTCACGTCGAGCAGCAGGACGTCCTTGACCTCGCCCTTCATGACACCGGCCTGCAGGGCGGCGCCGACGGCGACGACCTCGTCCGGGTTGACGCCCTTGTTGGGCTCGCGGCCGCCGGTGAGCTCCTTGACGAGGTCGGTCACGGCGGGCATGCGGGTCGAGCCGCCGACCAGGACGACGTGGTCGATGTCGCTGACCGAGATGCCGGCGTCCTTGACCGCCTGGTTGAACGGCGCCTTGGTGCGCTCGATCAGGTCCTGGGTCATCCGCTGGAACTCGGCGCGGGTGATCGTCACGTCGAGGTGCATCGGCCCGTCGGGACCCGCGGTGATGTACGGCTGGTTGATGGTCGTCGACTGCGAGCCGGAGAGCTCGATCTTCGCCTTCTCGGCCGCCTCACGCAGGCGCTGCATGGCGAGCTTGTCCTTCGACAGGTCGACGCCGTGCTCGTTCTTGAACGTCTTCACCAGGTGGTCGACGATCCGCTGATCCCAGTCGTCACCGCCGAGCTGGGTGTCTCCGGAGGTCGACTTGACCTCGACCACGCCGTCGCCGATCTCCAGCAGGGAGACGTCGAAGGTGCCGCCACCGAGGTCGAAGACCAGGATGGTCTGCTCCTTCTCGCCCTTGTCCAGGCCGTACGCGAGCGCGGCCGCGGTCGGCTCGTTGACGATGCGCAGCACGTTCAGGCCGGCGATGTCGCCGGCCTCCTTGGTGGCCTGGCGCTGGGCGTCGGAGAAGTACGCGGGCACGGTGATGACCGCGTCGGTCACGGTGTCGCCGAGGTAGGTCTCGGCGTCGCGCTTGAGCTTCTGCAGCACGCGGGCGGAGATCTCCTGCGGCGTGTACTTCTTGTCGTCGATCTGCACCGTCCAGTCGGTGCCCATGTGGCGCTTGACCGAGCGGATGGTGCGGTCGACGTTCGTCACGGCCTGGTTCTTGGCGGCCTGGCCGACGAGGACCTCGCCGTTCTTGGCGAACGCGACGATCGAGGGGGTGGTGCGAGAGCCCTCGGCATTGGCGATGACCTTCGGCTCGCCACCTTCGAGGACGGAGACGACGGAGTTGGTCGTTCCGAGGTCGATACCAACAGCACGTGCCATGGGGTGTTTCTCCTTCTTGGGTATCGGTTGTGCCTGCCTCGCGGGGATCCGGCGGGGCGTAGGTGAAGACTTGAGTCGATCTTGCTCAACTTTACATCTTCTCCAACGCGCACCTTCGCTGAGTCATTCCCGGATCCGGAACCGAAATCCGGGCCGCACCCGTCAGAGCGGCACCACCGTCCTGACCCGCTGGAAGGCGACGCAGATGACCGACCCGCGCACCCCGTACGACGCGCACGATCCGTTCGCGCTTCCCGCGGAGCCGCCCACGGCGCGGGCACCGCAGCCCACCGCACCGCCGCCGTACGGGGCGCCCGACGAGGAGTACGTGATCACGTCGGGCCTGCCGGCCGAGCCGGCCACGTACCGCAACGCCCCCGACCCGTTCGGTGGGACGCCGAGCACGGGGGCGTACGGCACGGGGTCCCGACGTCCGGGCAGCAGCCGGTGGGTGCTCGCGGCCGCCGCCGTCCTCGCGCTGGCCCTCGTCGCGGCGGCCGCCTACTTCCTGCTGATCAAGAAGGACGACGGCTCCTCCGCTCCCGCGGACGGGTCGCGCGCGTCGGCCCAGGGCAGGTCGTCCGCCCCGGGCTCCGAGCCGTCCGGAGACGCCTCCGGGTCGGCGACCGGCACACCGTCCGCTCCCGGCGCAGGCGCGTCCCTCGCGGGCAGCTACGACGTCAACGGGACGATCGCCGGCTACACCGGGCCGCAGACCGGCCAGCTCGGAAGCTCGGCGAAGAAGGCCGGCGATCCCGCCTTCAAGACCCCACAGACGTGGACGCTCTCCGGTGGCTGCGTGGCGGGCGAGCCCTGCGAGCTGGCGATCAGCCCGGGAGGCGCACAGCTCACCCTCACTCTCGACGGCGGCACGTGGAAGGGCACCGGGAGCGAGTCGATCCAGTGCTCCCCCGCCGGCCAGCCGACGGAGGCCACCGTCACCGTCGAGATCCCGCAGTCCGGCGGCACCGCCACGCGGACGCTCACCGCGACCTGCGGCCAACCGCTCACCGAGGTGGACACCCTCACGCTGACCAGGCGATGACGGCCGCCGCTGTGGCCCGGGCCCGTGGGCCCACGCTCGCCCCACGAGCGGGTCGCCCGGACGATGGTACGTTCGGAACCGTCAAACCACGGCGCCCTCATTCGCACCGAAAGGTGAGCTCATGCGGATCGCTGTGGTGGGTTGTGGCTACCTCGGAGCCACGCATTCGGCCGCACTGGCCGTCCTCGGGCATCAGGTCGTCGGCTACGACGTCGACGAGGCCCGGATCGAGGCACTGCGGCGCCGCCAGGCCCCGATGTACGAGCCGGGGCTGCAGAAGCTGCTGGCCGAGCTGCCCACCGAGTCGTTGTCGTTCACCACGGCACCGCGCGATCTCGACGGATGCGACGTCTTCTTCCTGTGCGCCGGCACCCCGGAGCAGGGCGACGCGGGAGCCACCAACCTCGACTACCTGCTGGCCGCCTTCGAGGCGGTGCTCCCGTCGCTTCGTCCGGGCTCCCTCGTCGTCGGCAAGTCGACGGTGCCGCTAGGTACCGCCGGCGGTCTGCACGAGCGGCTCACCGAGCGGTGCCCCGGCGCGCTGCTGGCGTGGAACCCGGAGTTCCTGCGCGAGGGGCACGCCGTGGAGGACAGCCTGCATCCCGATCGGCTGGTGTACGGCGTGGTGGACGGCGACCCCGCGGCGCTGGCCGTGCTGCACGAGGTGTACGCCGGCATCGAGGCCGAGGGCTGCCCCGTAGTGGTGACCGACCTGCCCAGTGCCGAGGTTGCCAAGCTCGCCGCCAACTGCTTCCTCGCCCTCAAGCTGTCCTACATCAACGCCGTCGCCGAGCTGTGCGAGAACGGCGGTGCGGAGGTTGCGGACGTCGCCGAGGTCATCGGCCGCGACCCGCGCATCGGCCCTGCCTTCCTCGGCTCCGGCATCGGATTCGGCGGCGGCTGCCTGCCGAAGGACCTCCGCGCGCTGGCTCATCGCGCCGACGAGCTCGCCGCCACCGGCCTCTCCGGTCTGCTCCGCGCGGCCGAGGCGGTCAACGACAGCAGCCGGGCACGCCTCGTCGACCTGGTCGTCCGGGAGGTCGAGCCCGGCGCTCGCATCGCCGTGCTGGGCGCCGCCTTCAAACCGGACAGCGACGACGTGCGCAGCTCGCCCGCGCTCGCGGTGGCCGCCGAGCTGGACCGGCGTGGCTACGAGGTGGTCGTCACCGACCCGATCGCCCTCGCCAACGCGGCGCAGTACTGCCCGGGCCCCGTCTACGAACCCGACCTGGGGACCGCCCTCAGCGGCAGCTCCGCGGTCCTGCTGCTCACCGAGTGGCCGCAGTACGCCGAGCTGGATCCGCACTATGCGGCCGGTTTGGTCGCCAGCCAGCGAATGTACGACGGGCGCAAGGCCCTGCCGACGGAGCGCTGGCGCTCAGCCGGGTGGCGGATGCACTCCACGGGCTCGCCGCGCGAGGTCGGGGAGACCAGCTATGTCTGACGCGCGCGCCATCGAGCCGCGCATGACGGTCGTGGTGGCGACCCGGAACCGGCGTGCCGAGCTGCTGCAGTCCCTCGCCCGGCACGAAGCCGCCGTGATCGTCGTCGACAACGCCTCCACGGACGGCTCGCCCGAGGCCGTGCGGGCCGAGTTTCCCCACGTCGACGTCGTGGCGCTCGATCGCAACCTCGGTGCGGTCGCCCGCAACCTCGGCGTGCTCCGGGCAGCCACCCCGTATGTCGCGTTCGCCGACGACGACTCGTGGTGGGCGCCCGGGTCGCTGAGCGCGGCCGCCGACGTTCTCGATCGGCACGCCGACCTGGCCGTGGCACAGGCGCGCATCCTGGTCGGCCCCAGCGAGCGGCTGGATCCGGTGTGCGCGGAGATGGCCGCCTCCGGCCTGCCCGACGGGGACCATCCGGGGCGGGCGCTGATCGGCTTCGTGGCCTGCGGTGCTGCGGTCCGCGTGTCGGCCTTCCTTGCCTGCGGGGGATTCGATCGAGTCGTTCGCTTCCCGGGGGAGGAGGAGCGGCTTGCCCTGGATCTGTGCGATGCAGGATGGGCGATGAGCTACCTGCCCCACCTCACCGTGCACCACCACCCCTCACCCAAGCGCGACGCCTCGCACACCCGCGTCCGGGACATCCTCCGCGGCCGGCTGCTGACCGCGGTCATGCGCCGCAGCTGGCTGACGGTGGCCGGCGAGGTGGTCGGCTGCCTGCGCGCCGGTCGGCCGGGGCTGCGGGCGATCGGCACGGCGATCCCGCGACTGCCGGCTGCCGTGCGCAACCGGCGTCCGGTCGGCCATCGCGCGCTGGCGGCGCTCCGAGACGCGAGCACGCCGCGCGATCACCCGCGCGACGTGCTCACCGGACCGGCGACGCCGGCGTCTACGGCCAGGAGCCCTCGAGCGGGTGCGCGATGAAGAGCTCGCGCACCTCGCTTCCCTCCGGCTGCTCCAGCGCGAAGCACACTGCTCGCGCGACGTTCGCGGGGTCGTTCAGCCGGGAGTCGTCGGCGGGACGGTACTGCTCGGTCCGGTCGTCGAAGAACCGCGTGTTCATGCCACCCGGGATCAGCTGGGTGACGCCGACCTCGCCCGCGAGCTCGGCCGCCAGCGCCTGGGTGAAGCCCAGCACACCGAACTTCGAGGCGCAGTACGCGGTCGCGTCGGACACTCCCTTGAGCGCGAGGGTGGAGGCCACGGTGACGATCCTGCCGCGGGATTCCCGCAAGAACGGCAATGCAGCCCGCACCGCCGATACCGTGCCGAGGAGGTTCACGCCGATGACACGCGTCCATTCCTCCACCGATACGTCCTCCAGGCGCCCGCACCGGTCGATGCCTGCGGCCGTCACGACTGCGTCGATGCCGCCCTGTGCGCCGATTCGGCCGATCACCTCGGAGACAGCGGCGTCATCCGACACATCGACCCGGTGGCTTTCGATACCGTCGGACTCATGCGGCCGCACGTCGAGCACCACCGCCTCGCCGCCCGCATCGACGACCGCGGAGGCGACCGCGGCTCCGAGGCCGCTGGCACCTCCCGTCACGACGACGCGTCCGATCTGGCGCTTTGCGGGGGCGTGCGATTCCATAGTGATTCTCTCCCGAGGTCGAGGATTGCAGCCATAGCGAGAAACCAGGCACTCCCGCAAAGGCCGTTCGGTTCGGCACTCTAGTCCTGAAAGGAGCCCCAGTGCATACGTCCGCGACTTCGCACGACATCGACGAGGTGCGCCGCCTCTCCATCACCGACCCCCGCGACGGCACGCCGGTCGGCGATCTCCAGGTGAGCGACGCCGCCGACATTGACCGCGCGATCGCCCGGGCGCGCGAGCAGCAGGCCCGATGGGCCGCGCAGACGCCCGCCGATCGCGGTGCCGCCCTGCGCGACATGGCTGATCGTCTCGAGGCCCACACGGACGAGCTGGCCGCCTGGAACGAGCGGGAGACCGGCAAGCTGCTCGACGACGCCAAGGGCGGGATCGCCGCGGCGGTCGGCACACTGCGCCAGTACGCCGAGCTCGGGCCGCTGCATCGGGGCCACAGCCTTCGCGGCCCCGCGACGGCGACCGACTACAGCGTGCGCGAGCCGCGCGGGGTGATCGCGGCGATCACCCCCTGGAACGACCCCGTGGCGGTGGCCGTCGGCCTCATCGCCGCGGCGCTGGTCACCGGCAACACGGTCGTGCACAAGCCGAGCGAACGCTGCCCGCACACCGGCCGGCTGCTGGGTGACGTTCTGGCGAGCGCGCTTCCCGACGACGTCCTGCTGACCGTCACCGGCGACGCGTCCACCGGTGAGGCACTGGTCCGCGACGAGCGAATCGACATGATCGCGCACGTCGGCTCCAGCGATGCCGGCGCGCGGATCGCCGCCATCGCTGCCGAGCGCGGCGCGCATGTCATCCGGGAGAACGGTGGCAACGACCCGCTGATCGTGGACCAAGGCATCGATCCGGTCTGGGCGGCCGAGCAGGCCGCGCTCGGGTCGTTCGCCAACGCGGGCCAGATCTGCGTCTCCGTCGAGCGGATCTACGTGCATCGCGAGATCGCCGATGCGTTCCTCGATGCGCTGGTGGGTCTGGCGAACGACCACCGATGGGCGGCCGGACAGCCGCTGGTCGATGAGCGGATGCGCACATCGGTCCATGACCAGGTCTCGGAGGCGGTGTCCGCCGGTGCGCGCGTGCTCGCCGGCGGATCGGTGCCGGCCGGGCCGGGAGCGCACTACCCGGCGACCGTGCTCTCCGGCTGCACCCCCGCGATGCGGGTCATGACCGAGGAGACCTTCGGACCGATCGCCCCGGTGCAGGTGGTCGACTCGTTCCACGAGGCGCTGCGGCTGGCCGCGGAAGGGCCCTACGGGCTGTCCGCTGCCGTGCTCACGGGCCGCATCGATCACGCGCAGGACGCCATAGCGCGCCTGCCGGTGGGTACGGTCAAGGTGAACGGCGTCTTCGGCGGCGCGCCCGGCGGATCCGCGGAGCCGCGCGGGGTGAGCGGCGCGGGCTTCGGCTACGGCCCGGAGCTCCTCGACGAGATGACCCGGGTGAAGGTGGTCCACATCGAACGCCCGCGGTACGCGGGAGACGACGGAGGCGCGCAGTGAACATCCTCGGCATCAACGCCATCTTCCACGACTCGGCGGCGGCGATCGTCGTCGACGGCGAGGTCGTCGCGGCCGCCGAGGAGGAGCGCTTCTCGAGGCGAAAGCACGCCAAGCGACCGGTGCCGTTCTCGGCGTGGGAGCTGCCCGAGCTGTCGATGCGGTGGTGCCTGCGGGCGGCGGGATTGAGCCCCGAGGACATCGACCTGGTCGGGTACTCCTTCGATCCGGCGATCGCCGCCGACATCCCCGACGACCCGTACGACCCAATGCGCCTGGACTACGCACGCCGCGCCCCGCGATTCATCGCCGACGCCCTTCCCGGCCTCGATCCGCAGAAGGTCCGGTTCGTCCAGCACCACATCGCGCACGCGGGGTCCGCCGGTCTGGCGGCGCCCGAGCGGACCAGCAGCGTACTCGTCGTCGACGGCCGCGGGGAGGCCCACTCGCACCTCGCCGGGACGTACCGCGACGGCGCTCTGGAGATCCTGCATCGGCAGCGGCTGCCGCACTCGCTCGGCCTGGTCTACGAGTCGCTCACCGACCACCTCGGCTTCCTGCGGTCCAGCGACGAGTTCAAGGTGATGGCCCTGGCGTCGTACGGAGAGCCGCGGTTCGCGCAGCAGCTGCGGGACACCGTGCACGCCACCGGAGACGGCGGGTTCGTCGCCATCGCGCCGGACTGGGAGCGGTTCGCCCCCCGGCGCGTCGACGACGGGACCTGGGGAGGCGCGCACGCCGACCTCGCGTCATCGGTCCAGCTGGTGGTCGAGGAGACGCTCGTCCAGCTGGCGACCTGGCTGCACGAGCGCACCGGCGACCGCGTGCTCACGATGGCCGGGGGCACCGCGCTCAACTGCGTGGCCAACTCGCGCATCTGGCGCGAGGCGCCCTTCGATCACGTCTGGGTGCAGCCGGCCGCCGGCGACTCGGGCACCGCCCTCGGCGCCGCGCTCCAGCTGGCCGCCGACAACGGCGAGCTCGGCACGCCGGCGAGCACCGCGGCCCTCGGGCGCAGCTGGACGGACGAGCAGCTCGCGCACTGGCTCCGGGAGGCGCAGGTGCCGTTCTGCTCCCCCGGCGACCTCGCCGGTGAGGTCGCCGACATCCTGGCCGACGACGGCGTCATCGCCTGGTTCGACGGCCGCAGCGAGTTCGGGCCGCGGGCTCTCGGTCGACGTTCGCTGCTGGCCAATCCGATGCGGGCGGCGAACCTGGAGCGGCTCAACGACGTCAAGGGCCGCGAGCAGTTCCGGCCCGTGGCACCCATGGTGCTCGAGGAACGGGCGGCGGAGATCTTCACCAACGGACCGCTGCCGAGCCCGTTCATGCTGTTCGTGCACGATGTCGCCCCCGAGTGGCGGGACCGCATCCCGGCGGTCACGCACGTCGACGGGACCGCCCGGATCCAGACCGTCTCCGACGCGGACAACCCGGGCATCGCCGCGCTGCTCCGGGCGTTCGCCGAGCGGACGGGTGTGCCGGTGATCGTGAACACCTCGCTGAACACCGCGGGACGCCCGATGGTCGACGATCCGCGAGACGCGCTCGAGGTGTTCGGCTCCGCGCCGGTCAGCGCGCTGGTGCTCGGACCGCACCTGGTCCGACGTGAGGCGTTGTTCGGCGCGGCTGGCCGATGAGCGACACCTCGGAACGCACCGGCTACGCGATCGTGGTGCCGACGATCGGCCGCGGGAGCCTGGAGCGCCTGATCGCGACGCTGCGCGATCAGGCGCTCCCCGACCCCACGCACCGACCGCGGGTCATGGTGCTCGTCGACGACCGGTCGGGCGAGCCGCCGGCGCTCACGGCGCCCTTCTCGGACCTGGGCTGGCCGGTGCGCGTCGTGCGGGGCTTCGGGCGCGGTCCGGCCGCTGCGCGCAACCGCGGCTGGCGCGTCGCGCGACGCTCCGGAGCCGAGTGGATCGCGTTCCTGGACGACGACGTGGAGCTTCCATCGGGCTGGATGACCGCTTTGGCGGCGGATCTCGCCGCGTGCGGTCCCCGCGCCGGCGCGACCCAGGGCCGCATCACCGTCCCCCTGCCGCCGGGCCGCCGGCCGACCGACTGGGAGCGCAACACCGCCGCGCTCGAGGGCGCGGCGTGGGCGACCGCCGACATGGCGTATCGGGTGGCCGCCCTCGAGGCGACCGGCGGTTTCGACGAGCGGTTTCCTCGGGCGTACCGCGAGGACGCCGATCTCGCGCTGCGCGTTCGGCGCAGGGGTTTCAGCCTGGAACGCGGCCGGCGGACCGTCGTCCACCCGGTCCGCCCCGCGCCGGCCCTGCAGAGCCTCAAGGTGCAGGCCGGCAACGCCGACGACGCGCTGATGGCGCGACTGCACGGACCTGGCTGGCGCGACGCCGCGGAGGTTCCGCGGGGTGCGTTCCGCCGCCACATCGCGACCGTCACGATGCTCTGCGCCTCCACCGGCGCTGCCGTCGCCTCGTCGCTCGTGCGCTCGTCCCGCGCGGCCAAGGCGATCCGGATGGTCTCCACCATCGGGGGCGCCGCATGGGCGGCGTCCACGCTGTCGTTCCTCTTCCGGCGGACTCGACCAGGTCCATCGCCACGCGACGACGTCTTCGCCGCGGAGCTGGGCCGCATGACGGTCACCAGCGTCGCGATACCGGTCGCGGCCACGGCCCACCGACTAGCCGGAATCATGCGGTGGCGGGACGCACGACCGTGGCCACCGACCGTGAAGGCCGTCCTTTTCGATCGCGACGGCACCCTCGTGCTGGATGTGCCCTATAACGGCGATCCCTCGCTGGTCACGCCGATGGATGACGCGCGCCGGGCGGTGCGGGCCGTCCGCGAGGCCGGCCTGCGGACCGCGGTCGTCTCCAACCAGTCGGGCATCGCGCGCGGCTTGATCACGGCCGAGCAGGTCGCCGCGGTGAACGCCCGGGTCGACGAGCTGCTGGGGCCCTTCGACTCGTGGCAGGTGTGCCCGCACGGGCCGGAGGACGGCTGCGCGTGCCGCAAGCCGCAACCGGGCATGGTGCGCGCGGCAGCCGCCGCACTGGGAGTCGAGCCGGCGGAATGCGTCGTCATCGGCGACATCGGCGCCGACGTCGACGCGGCGCAGCGCGCCGGCGCGCGCGCCATCCTCGTGCCCACGGCGATCACCCGGCCGGAGGAGGTGGCCGCTGCCCCCGAGGTGTGCGGCAGCCTGTCCGCCGCGGTGGACCTCGCGCTGGGTCAGCGATGAG
This sequence comes from Cumulibacter manganitolerans, assembly GCF_009602465.1. Lineage (NCBI taxonomy): Bacteria > Bacillati > Actinomycetota > Actinomycetes > Geodermatophilales > Geodermatophilaceae > Cumulibacter > Cumulibacter manganitolerans. The sequence continues at coordinate 66,603 of NZ_WBKP01000013.1, forward strand.
CGGGACGCTGGCGGTCCGCCTGGACTCCGACGGCGACGTGCTGCTCACCGGTCCGGCGATCCGGGCGCTGGCCCGGCTGGGACCGGTCGACCTGCTGGCCAGTCCCGAGGGCGCCGCGGCCGGGCGCCTGCTGCCGGGCGTCGAGGACGTGCGCGTCTTCGCCGCGCCGTGGTCCGGCTTCCGGCCGCCCCCGGTGGATCGCGTCGCCGTCGACACCCTCGTCGACGACCTCGCGCGTCGGTGCTACGACCGCGCCGTCCTCTTCACCTCGTTCCACCAGAGCCCGCTGCCGATGGCGCTGCTGTGCCGCATGGCGGGCATCCCGCACATCGTGGGCACCTCGACCGACTATCCGGGATCGCTCCTCGACGTCCGGCACAAGCGGCCCGACCCGCCGGCCGGAGGCCACGAGGTGGACGCGGCGCTCGAGCTGGCGATGCTCGCGGGTGCTCCGGCGCCGCGACCGGAGGACCGGAGGCTGCAGGTCCGGCGGCCGCTCCCGCCGCCCCCGGAGGCGGTGCGGAGCGTGCTGTCGAGGAGTGCCGAGCCGCGCGCCGTGGTGCTGCATCCCGGCGCATCGGTGACGTCGCGGTCGCTGCGGGCCCAGCATGCCGCAGCGATCGCCGCCGTCCTCGCGGACGCCGGGCATCCCGTGCTCGTGACCGGCGGCCCCGGTGAACGCGCGCTGGCCGCCGAGATCGTCGCGCTGAGCAGCGAACGCAGCCGGGGGTGCGTCATCGATCTGGCCGGACAGACCTCGCTCGCCGAGCTGGCGGCCACCCTCGCCGACGCGGGCTGCGTGATCGTGGGCAACACCGGTCCGGCGCATCTGGCCGCTGCCGTCGGCACCCCGGTGGTGTCGCTGTTCTCCCCGGTGGTGCCGGTGGAGCGGTGGCGGCCGTACGGTGTCCCGTGCGAGGTGCTCGGCGACCAGCATGCGCGGTGCCGGGACACCCGGGCCCGCGACTGCCCGGTCCCGGGCCATCCCTGCCTCTCGAGCGTATCCGCCGTCGAGGTACTCGCCGCCGTGCGGCGGCTGCTGACGTCCTCACGACAGGAGGTGTGACATGCGAATCCTCATGTGGCACGTACACGGATCCTGGACGACCTCGTTCGTCTCCGGCGGCCACGAGGTGCTGCTGCCCGTCCTGCCCGATCGCGGACCGGACGGGCAGGGACGCGCGCGGACCTGGAGCTGGCCGCAGACCGCCCAGGAGATCACGCCGGATGACCTGCGCGACGCCGACATCGACCTCGTCGTGCTGCAGCGCCCGCACGAGATCGAGCTCGCGCACCGCTGGACCGGTCGGCGCCCCGGCACGGAGCTGCCGGCCGTCTACGTCGAGCACGACACCCCCCGTGAGACTGCGAGCGCGACCCGGCACCCGGTGGCGGATCGCGACGACATCACCCTGGTTCACGTGACCCACTTCAACCACGTGATGTGGGACAACGGGACGGCCCCCACCACCGTCATCGAGCACGGCGTGGCCGATCCCGGCGACCGCTACACCGGCGCCGATCCGAGCGCCGCCGTGGTGGTCAACCACCCGGTGCGGCGCGGCCGGCTGGTCGGCGCCGACCTGATGATCGACCTGGCGAGGCACCTGCCGGTCCACGTGTACGGCATGGGCATGTCCGAGCTCACCGGGCATGCGGCATTCCCGGTCGCCCGGCTGCACGACGACCTTCCGCAGAGCCGCATGCATCAGCAGCTGGCCCATCACCGGATGTACTTCCACCCGTACCGCTGGACGAGCCTGGGTCTGGCGCTGCTCGAGGCCATGGCGCTGGGGCTGCCCGTCCTCGGGCTGTCCACGACGGAGGGGCCGCGGGCGGTGCCGCCGGAGGCGGGTTTGCTCAGCAACAGCATGGCCGAGATACGCACTCGCGCGCGGCACTGGCTCGACGACCCTGCTGCCGCGCGGGCCGCCGGCGCGCATGCGCGCAAGCACGTTCTGGAGCACTACAGCCTCCCGCAGTTCCACGACCGATGGAACTGCCTGCTCAACCGGATCACCTGACGAAGCGATGCCATCGCGGGAGAAACGCTGGTACGTTCGAGGACGTACCAAAGCCGGTCGAGACCGCGGCGGCTGCTCTTCCTTCAGACATCGGACGGAACGCGGCTCGCGCTTCGCACGCAGCGCGAAACGCCATTCCTCCGGGGATCGAGCGTTCTATGAAGATCGCCATGATTTCAGAGCACGCAAGCCCGCTGGCTGCTCTGGGCGGAGTCGACGCCGGTGGCCAGAACGTCTATGTAGCAGCGCTTTCGCAGGAACTGTGCCGTAACGGGCATGAAGTGACGGTTTATACCCGCCGCGACGATCCCGATCTTCCGTTGACGGCGCGGATGCCGGGCGGTGCGGAGGTCGTGCACGTGCCCGCAGGCCCTGCGCGGCCGTTGCCGAAGGACGAGCTCGAGCCGTACATGGGCGAGTTCGGCCGCTGGCTCGCCGCCCGCTGGACCGAGGACGGCCGCCCGGATCTGGTGCACGCGCATTTCTGGATGTCAGGCATAGCGGCGATGCGCGCCACCGAGACGATTCCCATCCCTGTCGTGCAGACGTTCCACGCGCTGGGCGCCGTCAAGCGCCGCCACCAGGGCGGAGCCGACACGAGCCCGCCGGACCGCCTTGCCGTCGAACGCGACCTCGCCGAGCGGGTGGACCTGATCATCGCGACCTGCCGCGACGAGCGCAACGAGCTGCTCGCCCTCGGCGCGGATGCGGGCCGGATCAGCGTGATCCCGTGCGGTGTCGATCTATCCTGCTTCACGCCGTCGCCGCGAACGCGGCCGAGCGGTGCTCGTCCACGGGTGCTCGCCCTCGGCCGGATGGTCGAGCGCAAGGGCGTGGACGTCGTGATCGACGCCGTCGCCTCCCTGCCGGACGTCGAGCTGGTGATCGCCGGCGGACCGCCGCCGGCCGAGCTCCGCGACGACCCCGAGGCCCGCCGCCTGCAGGAGCGGATCGACCGGCACGGCATCACCGACCGCGCCCGGCTGATCGGACGGGTCGACCACGAGAAGACCGTCCGCGAGTACGCGAACGCCGACGTCGTGGCGTGCGTTCCGTGGTACGAGCCGTTCGGCATGGTCCCGCTCGAGGCGATGGCCTGCGGCCGCCCCGTCGTCGGCAGCGCGGTCGGCGGCCTGCTGGACAGCATCGATGCCGGGACCACCGGGCTGCTCGTGGCCCCTCACGACGCCGACGCGACCGCCTCGGCGATCCGCCGGCTCGTCGCCGACACGCAGCTGGCACAACGGATGGGCGCCGCCGGCCGGGACCGGGTCGAACGGCTCTTCGGGTGGAGCCAGGTGGCCAGGCTGACCGAGCAGGCCTACGCGGCGGTGATCGCCCGGCACGCGACGACCCACCCCGACGGTCGCGCCGGTACCCGGCGGCGGATGATCCGGCACGCCGCGGAGCTCAGCGCCGCGATCCGCACCCTCCACGAGACCAGCTCGGCCACCATCGACGGGTGGGCGGCGATGCTCGCCGACCTGCTGTCCTCCGAGGGCCGGCTGCTCGCGGTCGGCAACGGCGGCAGCGCGGCCGAGGCCCAGCACCTCACGGCAGAGCTCGTCGGTCGGTTCAAGGACGAGCGCATGCCGCTGTCGGCGCTGTGCCTGTCCGCCGAGACGTCGAGTCTGACGGCGATCGTCAACGACTACGGGATCGACGAGATGTTCGCCCGGCAGGTCGAGGCCCACGGCCGCTCGGGGGACGTCCTCGTCGCGCTGTCCACCAGCGGCTCCAGCACCAACGTGCTGCGCGCCGCCGAGCGGGCGCGCGAGCGAGGCCTGCGGGTCTGGGCGATCACCGGCCGCGCCCCGAACCCGTTGTCGTGCCTCGCCGACGAGACGGTCTCGGTCGATTCCTCGGACACCTCCGTCATCCAGGAGGTGCATCTGCTGATCGTGCACGCCCTCTGCGCCGCGTTGGACAGCCGGCTCGTGCCGCCGGAGGCTCCCCCGGCGTCCGCCCCGGCCACCGCGCCGATCGCCGCTCTCCGCGGCAACGAGACTCGCCGGGACGCGGCGCGGGTGGCCCCATGACGCGCCGGATCGTGGTGCTGGGGGACGCGCTGCTGGATCGCGACATCGAGGGCGAGTCGACCCGGCTGTGCCCCGACGCGCCGGTCCCGGTGGTCGACGTCCACGAGATCCACGCCAGCCCCGGCGGCGCCGGCCTCACCGCGCTGCTGTGCGCGCAGGCCGGCAGCCGCGGCGGCGCGTCGGCCACCGTCACCCTGATCGCCCCGGTGGCCGACGACGACGACGGCCGACGGCTGGTGTCCGCCCTCGGTGAGGTGCACGTCGTTCCGCTCGGTCACGAGGGACCCACGCGGCGCAAGACCCGCGTCCGCAGCGCCGACCAGACCCTCCTGCGGGTCGACGAGGGCGGGCCCGGAACGCCGCTCGACGTCGACGGCCGGCAGCTGCGAGAGCTGCTCGACGGGGCCGACGCGGTGCTGGTCGCCGACTACGGCGGCGGGGTGACCCGCGATTCGACGGTGCGCTCCGTGCTGACCGCGCACGCCGCGGCCGGCGGCACGATCGTGTGGGACCCGCATCCCCGCGGCGGACGCCCGATCCCCGGCTGCGCGTTGGTGACGCCCAACCTGAGCGAGGCCGGTGCCCTGCTGAGGTCCGACCAGCCACCGGACCTGCTCGCGAGCGGGCTGCGCTCGGCCCTGCGCGCCAAGGCCGTCGCGGTCACCGCGGGACGCGAGGGCGCCTACCTGTCGCAGGACGACGCGCGGCCGACCGCCGTCGCGTGCGAGTCGCGGGCGGCCGGCGGACGTGACTCGTGCGGAGCGGGTGACCGGTTCTCCTCGACGGCCGCGCTGGCACTTGCCGGCGGGTGCGACGTCGAGACGGCGGTCCGCGAAGCCGTCGGTGCGGCCACCGCATGGGTGGCCGCTGGGGGCGCAGCGGGCTTTCGTCAGTCACGAACCCGGCAGGACGACGCGACGGCACCGCGCCGTCCGGCCTCGGGTGGCGGCGACCGGCTGCCCGTCGACGTACGGCTGGTCCTGGAGCGGGTGCGAGCGCGAGGCGGATCCGTGGTGGCGACCGGGGGCTGCTTCGACCTGCTGCACGCCGGGCACATCGAGTGCCTCGAGTCGGCCCGCGCGCTCGGCGACTCCCTCATCGTGCTGCTGAACTCCGACTCGTCCGTCACCCGGCTCAAGGGGCCGGGACGGCCTGTCAACACGGCGGCCGACCGGGCACGCGTGCTGTCGGCGCTGGCGTGCGTTGACGCGGTCGTCGAGTTCGACGAGGACGATCCCCGCGCGCTGCTCGGCCTCATCCGACCGGACGTATGGGTGAAGGGCGGCGACTATCAGGAATCCGGGCTGACCGAGGCGCCGGACATCCGCGCGTGGGGCGGCCGCGTCGCGGTGCTGCCGTATCTCGACGGCCGCTCGACCACGGCCCTCCTGCAGAGGATGAGCCATGGACGATGAGGTGCTGATCCACGACCCCGCCACGATCGGGCCCGACGACATCCTCGTGCTGCGCGCCATCGGGCTCGGCGACGCACTCACGTCCGTCGCGGCTCTTCGAGGGATCCGGCACGGCTGGCCGCACCAGCGGATCGTCCTCGCCGCGCCGGCCTCGACCGGCCAGTGGCTGGCCTCGAAGGGGCTGGTGGACCGGGTGCTGCCGACCACCGGGCTGGACCCGCTCCCGCAGCTGCCGGGGGGCCACCTGGCGATCAACCTGCACGGCCGAGGCCCGCAGAGCCACCGCGTCCTCGCGGCCGGCAACCCCCGCGAGCTGATCGCGTTCGGCTGCCCGGCATCCGGGCACGAGGGAATCGAGTGGCGCCCCGAGGAGCACGAGGTGCACCGGTGGTGCCGGCTGGTCAACGAGAACGGCGGCAGCTGTGGGCCGCGCGACCTCCGGCTCCGGCTGCCCGCGGATCCGGGACCCGCGGCCGTCGTCGTGCTGCATCCGGGTGCCGCGGCGGCCGCCCGCCGGTGGCCGGCAAGCCGCTGGCGCGAGCTCGCCCGCCGACTGAGCGACGAGGGCCGGCGCGTGGTGGTCACCGGATCGGCGGCCGAGGCGGAGCTCGCCGACTCCGTCGCCAGGGGGCTGCCCGGCGTAACGAGCGTGGCCGGTCGCACCTCGCTGCCCGAGCTGGCCGATCTCGTGCGCGACGCCGCCGTCGTCGTGTCCGCCGATACCGGAATCGCGCATCTCGCGACCGCGTACGGCGTCCGGTCCGTCGTGCTCTACGGCCCGGTCTCCCCGTCCCTGTGGGGCCCGATCATCGACCTCGACAGGCACACCGTCCTGTGGCACGGTACCGAGGACTCCCCGCCGGGTGATCCGCACGGCACCGAGTGCGACCCGCTGCTGGCCCGGCTCGACGTCGAGGAGGTCGCGGCCGCCGTGACCGCGCAGCTGCTCATGGGCGAGGCACACGTCGTCCCGCCGCCCGGTGACGTGGCATGACGGCGGCCGGCTTCGAGCATGCGCTCGTCACCGGAGGCGCCGGATTCATCGGCAGCCATCTGTGCACGGCGCTGCGCGAGGAGGGAGTCCGGGTCACCGCCGTCGACAACCTGCTGTCGGGAACCCTGGCGAACGTCGCCCACCTCCGCTCCGACCCCGACTTCGTGCTGCTGCGGGCGGACGTCACCGAGGAGCTGCACGTCGCCGAGCCGGTCGATCTGGTGCTGCATCTGGCTTCCCTCGCCTCACCCGTGGATTACCAGCGGCTCCCCCTGGAGACCATGCGCGTGGGCGCGACGGGCACCGAACGGATGCTCGAGCTGGCCCGGGCGATGGACGCCCGTTTCGTGCTCGCCTCGACGTCCGAGGTGTACGGCGACCCGCTGGAGCACCCGCAGCCGGAGACGTACTGGGGCAATGTCAACCCGGTCGGCCCCCGCTCGATGTACGACGAGTCGAAGCGCTACGCCGAGGCGCTCACCATGGCCTACCACCGCACCCACGGGGTGCGCACCGGGATCTGCCGCATCTTCAACACCTACGGGCCGGCCATGCGTCCTTCGGACGGCCGCGCGGTACCGACGTTCGTCCGCCAGGCGCTCGCCGGTGAGCCGCTCACGGTCAGCGGCGACGGCTCGCAGACCCGGTCCGTCACGTACGTCGACGATCTGGTCCGCGGGATCCTGATGCTGGCGGCGAGCGACGCGCCGGGACCGGTCAACCTCGGCAATCCCCGCGAGCTGACCGTGCTGCAGCTGGCGCAGGACGTGATCGAGGCGGTCGGGTCGCCGTCGCGGATCGAGTTCATCGAGCGCCCGGCGGACGATCCCACGGTCCGGTGCCCGGACATCGCGCAGGCGCGGGATCTGCTGGGCTGGGAGCCGCGGATCGCCTGGGAGGAGGGTCTGCGCCGCATGCTGGCCAGCATCGTGCCGGCGTCCGACACCGTCTACGACCGGGCGGGGTCGAGCACCTGAGCGGTCGAGGACGACCGCTGCCGGGTGGACAGGTAGATCCCGACGCCCGCGCACGCCGCCAGGGCGGCGGCGACGGCGTTCATCGCCGAGAAGCTGCCCAGGACGCTCGCGCCGGCCGCGCCCAGCCAGGGCGCGATCGCCTGCGAGATGGTGATCGGCATGGTGAAGACGCCCACCAGCGCGCCGTACCGCTCGGGTCCCCACGTGTCGACGACCATCGTGGCGTGCATCAGGGTGCCGGCGCCGCGCGACGCGCCGAGCAGGATGGCCAGCGGGATCATCAGCCACACGGGGCCCGGCACGACGACGAACAGCAGGGTCGAAAGGACGAGCGCGGCGACGATGGTGAGGTTGCGCAGCATGCGCCTGCTGGGCGAGCCGAACCTGCCGAAGCCCAGCCGCCCGAGCAGCTGGCCGATCCCGATCACGCCGAGGACGGTGGCACCGAAGCTGTGGCTGAACCCGCGCTCCACCATCAGCGACACGATGGTCAGCCCCACCGCGAACCCGCACAGCGTGAACGTCGTGATGGACGCCGAGAGCCCGATGAAGCGCGCCGAGCGGACGATGGAGGAGACGCTCACGGTGCCCCCGGACTTCACCACCGGCGTCCACGATGGCGTGAGGAAGAACCACTGCAGCGGGACCAGGACGACGACCAGGATCGCACCGAGGATCAGCCAGGTGGTGCGCCAGTGGAAGACGCCGAGCAGCGCGCTGGTCAGCGGCGCGAACACCGTGCTGGCGACGCCGCCGGCGAGGGTGACGGCCGTGAGTCCCCGGACCCGCCGCTCGCCGAGCCAGCCCGAGCAGGCGGTGAAGGCGGCCTGGTAGAACAGCGTCGGCATCGCCAGCCCGAGGACCAGCCAGCCGGCGACGAGCTGCAGGTAGGAGTGCGCCGTCGCGACGAGCAGGATCCCCGGGATGGTGCCGAGCGCTCCCCCGACCATCACGTAGCGCGGTCCGTGCCGCTCGAGCACCCAGCCCAGAGGGATGCCGATGAAGGCGCTGGTCACCAGCCCGAAGGAGAACGCGCCGTAGATCGACGAGCGGCTCCATCCGGTGTCGGCGCTCATCGGGTCGGCCGCGACCGGCATCGCGTAGAACAGCACGCCCCAGGCCACCAGCTCGGTAATGCACAGGACGACGACGGCGCGGTTCAGCTCGGCGCTGAGGCCGGTGTCGCGGGTCCTCGTCATGGTCCTCATTGTGCAGCAACTACTTAGCGATGTTAAGCATTGCCGCGACGCCGCGTCCGGCGTCGGCGCTACGTGCGGGCGGTCATCACGTACGGGTCGTCCTCGGTGATGGCGACGGTGTGCTCGACGTGCGCGGTGCGCGAGCCGTCGGCCGCCCGCAGCGTCCACCCGTCCTCGTCGACGACCAGCTCGTCGGTCGACGCCATCAGCCAGGGCTCGATCGCGATGACCAGGCCCGGCTTGAGCTTCATGCCGCGACCGGCGGGACCGTCGTTGGGGATGTGCGGGTCGCCGTGCATCGTGCTGCCGACCCCGTGGCCGCCGAAGTCGGTGTTGAACCCGTAGCCCCCGCCGCGCATGATCGCGCCGATGGCGTGCGCGATGTCGCCGACCCGGTTGCCGGCCCGGGCCTGCGCGATCCCGGCCTCCAGCGCCCGGGTGGCGGTCTCGATCATCCGCTGGTCCTCCGGCCGGTCGGTACCGACGTTGAAGCTGATCGCCGAGTCGCACACCCAGCCGTCGACGGACACCGCGAAGTCCAGGCTCAGCAGGTCGCCGTCCCGCAGCCGGTAGCTGCGCGGCTTGCCGTGCAGGACGGCGTCGTTGACCGAGGTGCAGATGACGTAGCCGAACGGTCCCCGGCCGAACGACGGGGCGTAGTCGAGGTAGCACGACTCCGCGCCGCGCTCGCGGATCATCTCGTGAGCGCGGGCGTCGATGTCGAGCAGGTTGTCGCCGACCCGGACCTCCTCGCGGAGGGTGCTGAGCACGTGCGCCACGAACTCGCCGGCCGGCTTCATCGCCTCGATCTCACGGGGCGACAGGATCTCGATCATCGCTGCTTCTTTCATCGTCGGAAGCGTCCATCATCGCGCATCGCCGTGCCGCGCGCCGCGTACCCCGGGCGGCCGATGAGTTCGCGGCCGGTGCCCGGTCTGCACCAGTGAGGCCGGCGTACCGGACGTCGCCCGCAGCAGAGGAGCCCGCCATGCACCAGATGATCTTCGTCAACCTGCCCGTCGCCGACGTCGCGCGCAGCCGCGAGTTCTTCACCGGCCTGGGGTACAGCTTCGACGAGCAGATGTGCCAGGACGGGACCGCGCTCGCGATGGAGCTCGGCCCGAACATGTACGCGATGCTGCTGAGCCGTGAGCTCTTCGGCACCTTCCACGAGCAGCGGACGGCGGCGCCCGACCAGGTCGAGGTGCTCACCTGCCTGTCCGCGGGCGACCGCGACGAGGTGGACGCTCTGGTCGACAAGGCGGTGGCCGGCGGCGGGATCCAGGTGCGCCACGAGGAGAACGGCGACTGGATGTACGGCCGGTCGTACGCTGACCTGGACGGTCATATCTGGGAGATCATGTGGATGGACCCCCAGAAGGCGGCCGCGGCCGGTGCATTCGGCTAGCTCGCCCGACCGGACCCTGCGACGAGACGAGCCTCGATGGAACACCAGGACTTCGAACGCGAGACGCTTCCGCTGCGCACCGGCCTGCTGGCGCACTGCTACCGCATGATGGGATCGGCCGTCGACGCCGAGGACCAGGTGCAGGAGACCTACCTGCGCGCGTGGCGCGCCTTCCACCAGTTCGACGGCCGGTCGTCGGTGAAGACGTGGATGTACCGCATCGCGACGAACTGCTGCCTCAGCGCCCTCGGGTCGGCCCAGCGGCGGCTGCTGCCCTCGGACCTCAGCGGGTCCGCGGGCGACCCGTCGGCGCCGATCAACCCGCGGCCGGAGCAGCCGTGGCTCGAGCCGCTGCCCGACGCGATGATGTGGCAGGACGCCACGCCCACCCCCGAGGAGCAGGTGCTCGCCCGAGAGAACGTCACGCTGGCGTGGGCGTGCGCGCTGCAGGCGTTGACGCCGAACCAGCGGGCGGTGCTGCTGCTGCGAGAGGTCATGGGCTTCAGCGCCGCCGAGACCGCGGACACCCTGGGCACCACCACCGCGTCGGTGAACTCGACGCTGCAGCGGTGCCGGGCGGCGATCGGCGACGGGCTGTCCGCGGCGCGCCCGGCGACCGGAACGGCGGTCCCTTCCGACGACGTCCGCCGCGACGAGGAGGACGCGGTGCGGGCGTTCGTGTCCGCGTTCGAGCGCCACGACTTCGATGCCATCGTGGCCTCGATGAGCGAGGACGTGCACTGGCAGATGCCGCCGTTCGACCGCTTCTACATCGGCAACCACGACGCCGCCGTGCTGTCCTTCACGCACTGCCCGGCCCAGCAGGCCGGCGACCTGCGCTACCTCACCACGCGCGCCAACGGCCAGCCGGCCGTCGGGATGTACCTGCGCAAGGGCGACCAGTGGGAGGCCTTCCAGTTCCAGACCCTCGAGGTGCGCGACGGCGTGGTCGTCGATGTCGTGGGCTGGTTCGAGCCGCACCACTTCCGCCTCGCCGGCCTGCCGCTCGCGCTCGGCTGAGGGCCCGCGCCGCTAGACGCTGCCGAGGAACTCGACGATCCGCTTGCTGACCGCCTCGGGGTGCTCGTTGACCACGAAGTGACCGGCGTCCTCGACCCACTCCGCGGCCGAGCCGGGGCCGAGGGCGCCCCCGATCCGGTCGAGCATGTCCTGGTCGATCGCGATGCAGCCGTCGTTCACGCCGTGCAGGTACAGCACCGGCTGCTCGGGCCGCTGCGGCGGCACCGGCGAGACCGCGGGGGCGGCCGCGCCGAGCCGCATCCCGGCGAACGCCGCGCGGTAGTAGCCGACCGCGGCGCGGACGTTCGCGTCGCTGCCGAGCGCCCGGCGTACCTCGGCCAGCGCGGAGGTGGGGTCGAACCCCGGCGACCACTCGCGCCACAGCGTCTCGACGAAGGCGTAGTCGTGGGAGGTGACGACCTTCTCGGCGATGGCGAGCTGGAACACCCACATGTAGTAGGAGCGCTTGAGCTGCGCGGGCGTCATCAGCAGCTGTCCCAGGTAGGGCGGCGGGGGCACGCTCATCACGACCGCCTTCGCCCACTCGCCGCGGCGGCGGGCGGCGGCGTACGCGACCGAGGCACCCCAGTCGTGGCCGACGATCACCGAGTCCGGGCCGCCGCCGAGCTCGGCGCGCAACGCCGACACGTCGTCGGCCAGCGTCTCGAGCGAGTAGTCGTCGTCGGCCGGGACGGAGGTGGGCGCATACCCGCGCAGCCACGGCGCCACCGCCCGGTACCCGGCGTCCGCGAGCGCCTCGAGCAGCGGGATGAACGACACCGGCGTGTCCGGGAATCCGTGCAGCACCAGGGCCAGCGGCCCGGTGCCGCGTTCCAGGCACGCGAAGTCGATGCCGTTGGCAGAGAGGTGCAGGTCAGGCTTCATCGCTCAAACGTAGGTGCCGCCTCCCGTGCGCGCCACCCTCGGATCGTGACGACGCGGCGAACTTCCGGTGCACCGTCGCGACGCCGCCGGTCCGGACCGCGCGCCGGCCGGATGGACCCACGCGCCTACCAGTCGCGCGTGGGCGTGGGCTGCGCCTCGAAGATCGCCAGGAACGCCGGGTGCGCCGGCACGTTGGTCAGCGGCCGCCCGACGAACGGGGCGTACGCCGACCAGACCGCCTGGAACCCGGCCGACTCGACCAGCCGGACGAACGCCGGCGCGCTCGGCCGGTACACGTGCGTGGGGTCCTGGTCGTAGGAGCCGCGGTACAGCCGCGCCTGCAGCGCATTGCCGATCGTCGGCAGGTGCGCGACGAGCAGGCCGCCGGGGCGCAGGTGGCGGCGTACGACGTGCGCCGCGGCGAGCGGCTCGTCGAGATGCTCGAAGATGTTGATCGCGGTGACCACGTCGAAGGTGGTCTCCCACGGGATGCCGTCGGACAGCGAGCCGGTGCCGAGCGTCGCCGACGGCAGCCGATCGCGGGTTCGTTGCACCGCGTAGTCCGAGATGTCCAGGCCCCACAGGTCGAACTCGCCGTCCATCGCCTCCAGGAACCCGCCGATGCCGCACCCGACGTCCAGGAGCTTCCCGCCGGGCACCCGGCGCAGCACCTGCTTGCGGATGAGCGCGTCGCGGAAGGTGTCGACCTTGTTCTTCACGCCCGCCTCGGGCCGCGAGAACTCGAAGTAGCTGCCGGAGTACTCGAGCCCGTTCGTCATGGGGCGAGCCTAGCGACGGCGAGCAGGCCACCGAATCGCGCGTACGGCGCACTCACTGGCACTTCACCCAGAGTATTCTCGACCGGAACCCGAGAGGACTGTGATGACCGTCTTTAACTGGATCCTGTTCGTTGTCGCCGTGGCGTTCACGATCACCGCAATCGCGCTGTTCGTGGGCAAGGCGCGCAGCGTCTGGAAGATCTTCAAGGCCGGCCAGCCCGATGGCACCCGAAGCCTGGACAAGGGCGACCGGACCAAGACTATGGTCAAGGAAACCCTCGGCCACACGCGCATGCTCAAGTGGAACTTCGTCGGGTTCGCGCACTGGCTGACCTTCTTCGGCTTCTTCGGTCTGTTCCTCACTCTGGTCGAGGCGTACGGCGAGGCGCTCGACCCCGATTTCGAGCTGCCGCTGATCGGTCACTGGTCGGTGTACGGCATCATCGCCGAGCTGCTGTCGGTGGCCACCGTCGTCGGCATCGTCGCGCTGATCGTCGTCCGGCAGATGAACCACCCGCGGGACCCTGCGCGCAAGTCGCGCTTCTCGGGATCGACGTTCTGGCAGGCGTACTTCGTCGAGTTCGTGGTCTTCATGATCGGCCTGTGCATCCTGCTGATCCGCTCCTTCAAGGTCGTGCGGACCGAGGCGGCCGGCGAGGAGTACCTGCCCGTGTGGGCGGCGCCGCTGTCGCACGCGCTCGGCAGCCTGTGGCAGGCCCTCGGGGTCAACTGGTCTACCGCCGGGGTGCTGATCGCGCTGGTCGCGTTCGTCAAGATCATGATCTCCTGGTCGTTCTTCTTCACGCTGTCCCGGGTGCCGACGATGGGTATCGGCTGGCACCGCCTGTGGGCCTTCTTCAACATCTTCTTCAAGCGCAACGCCGACGGCCGCACCGCGCTCGGCCCGGCCAAGCCGATGATGAGCGGTGGCCAGGTCCTCGACCTCGAGGAGGCCGATCCGGAGAAGGACCTGTTCGGCGTCTCGCAGATCGAGCAGTTCACCTGGAAGGGCCTGCTGGACTTCTCGACCTGCACCGAGTGCGGTCGCTGCCAGTCGCAGTGCCCCGCGTGGAACACCGGCAAGCCGCTGTCGCCGAAGCTGCTCATCATGGGCCTGCGCGACCAGATGCACGCCGAGGCGCCGTACCTGCTGGCCGGCGGACGCCGCGACGGCATGGGCGAGGAGGTCGGCAACCCCAACGCGCTCGAGGGGCTGGACGTCCTGGCGATGGCGGCGCACGAGCGCCCGCTGATCGGCACCGCCGAGGAGAACGGCGTGATCGACCCCGACGTGCTGTGGTCGTGCACGACCTGTGGCGCGTGCGTCGAGCAGTGCCCGGTGGACATCGAGCACGTCGACCACATCATCGACATGCGCCGCTACCAGGTCTTGATCGAGTCGGCCTTCCCGTCCGAGGCCGGTGTCATGCTCAAGAACCTCGAGAACAAGGGCAACCCGTGGGGAATGGCGGCGTCCGCCCGCGACGACTGGATGACCGGGCTGGACTTCGAGGTCCGCAAGATCGAGGGCGAGATCCCCGACGACGTCGAGTACCTGTTCTGGGTCGGCTGCGCCGGCGCCCTCGAGGACCGCTCGAAGAAGGTCACCAAGGCCGTCGCCGAGCTGCTCGACCTCGCCGGCGTGTCGTTCGGTGTGCTGGGCTCCGGTGAGACCTGCACCGGCGACCCGGCTCGCCGCCTCGGCAACGAGATGGTCTTCCAGGGCCTCGCGCAGCAGAACGTGGAGGTGCTCAACGGCGTCTTCGAGAACCGCGCGGAAGGCACCCGCAAGATCGTCGCGACCTGTCCGCACTGCTTCAACTCGCTCGCGAACGAGTATCCCCAGCTCGGCGGCACCTACGAGGTCGTGCACCACACGCAGCTGCTCGGACACCTGGTCGAGAACGGCCGGCTGACCCCGGTCACCCCGATCGACAGCAAGGTCACCTACCACGACCCGTGCTACCTCGGCCGGCACAACAAGGTCTACACCCCGCCGCGCGAGGTGCTGGCCGGCGTCCCGGGCATCAAGACCGAGGAGATGCACCGCTGCAAGGACCGCGGCTTCTGCTGCGGCGCGGGCGGTGCCCGGATGTGGATGGAAGAGCGCATCGGCAAGCGCATCAACGTCGAGCGCGTCGACGAGGCCATGTCGCTCGACCCTGACATCGTCTCGACCGCCTGCCCGTTCTGCATCACCATGCTCACCGACGCCGTCACCGCGAAGAAGCAGGCCGGCGAGGTCCGCGAGGAGGTCGAGGTCCTCGACGTCGCGCAGATCATGCAGCGCTCGATGAAGGGCGCGCAGAAGCGCGAGCTCGCCCCGGTCGGCGCGGTCGCGGTGACCGGCGTGCAGGAGTCGTCGGTGCGGTTCGCCGACGCCGTGCGCACGGCGAGCGCGAACGCCCCGGCGCCGGTCGCGGAGCCGGTGGCCACCTCGGTCGGCAGCACCACGGACGGCGCCGGCGGCGCCGCAACCACCGGAGCCGGGGGTGCTGCGGCCACAGCGACCGCCACAGTCGCGGCCCCCGAGGCTCCGCCCAAGGCCGAACCGGCCGCCGAGGCGCCGAAGTCCGGCGGGTACTCCAGCGGCGGCAAGACCGGTGGGTACTCCAGCGGTGGCAAGACCGGTGGGTACTCCAGCGGTGGCAAGACCGGCGGCTACTCCAGCGGCGGTAAGACCGGCGGCTACTCCAGCGGCGGCAAGGCCGGCGGCTACTCCAGCGGCGGCAAGGCGTCGTCGTACTCCTCGAGCGGCAAGGCCGGCGAGGAGGGCGCGAAGTCGCAGCCGGATGGCGACGCCGCCGAGATCGCTGCCGAGGAGAAGGCCGCCGAGAGCGGCACCGCCACCGCGGCCGCAGAGGAGACCACCGCCACCCCGAAGGGCTCCTACGGGTCGGGCACCAAGGGCTCGTACGGGTCCGGTGCGGCCAAGGGCTCGTACGGGTCCGGCGGCAGCAACCTGGCGAAGTACTCCAAGAAGGCGAGCGAGGCCACCGGCGACGGGACCGCTCAGCCGGCCCCGGCCGCCGAGGCGGCCCCGGCACCGGCGACCGAAGCAGCACCGGCGACCGAAGCGGCACCGGCCGCCGCGCAGCCTCCGGCGGACACCGCTACCGCGGCGCCCGCTCCGGCCGCGGCGCCGGCCCCGAAGGCCTCGGGCAACAAGGGCTCGTACGTCAACTCCGGGTTGTCCAAGTACTCCAAGAAGGCGACCGGCGCCGCGCCGGCCGCTGCCGGGGTAGCGCAGCCCGCCGCCGCCGTACCGGCTGCCGGCACGGAGACCACGGCCGAGGCCGCACCTGCCGACGCCGTGGCGACCGCACCCGCCGACGCCGTGGCTACCGCACCTGCCGACGCCGTCTCGGTCGAGGCCGAACCGGCGGCCGCGGAACCGGCGACGTCCACCGCGCCGGCCCCCTCGGAGCAGCCGGCCCCGGCCGCTGCCGTCGCACCGTCGCTGCCGAGGTCGAACGTCAAGGGCAGCTACGGCAACTCGGATCTGTCGAAGTACCAGCGCAAGACCCCGGCACCCGCCGCCGCGCCGGCCACCGAGGCAGCCGCTCCGGCGGAGGTCTCGTCGCCGCCGGCCGCCGCGTCGGAGGCACCGGTCGAGGCGCCGGCAGCCGAGGCCCCCACGGCGGAGGCGCCCGCGCCAGAGCCGGTTGCCGAAGCCGGCCCGACGGCGGACCAGCCGACGGCCGTGGCGGAGCCCGAGGCGCCGGCGCAGCC